>CAXUGZ010000239.1:0-2938 GCA_964250685.1 uncultured Sphingomonadaceae bacterium | reverse complement strand
CGGGCGCGATGATGCGCAGCGGGGGAGGCTGGCTCGTCATCGTCCTGATCTGGACTGGCGACGTGTGCGTGCGCAGCAGCATCCTCTTCTCCCTCTCCCCTTCAGGGGAGAGGGCCGGGGAGAGGGGCCGACGTGCGGAATCGGGGGCTTCGCCGGCCTCAACCGACTCCCCCTCTCCCCGGAGGGGAGAGGAAGTAAGGAAGTAGAACGTGTCGTGCATCGCGCGTGCGGGGTGCGCCTCGGGGATGTTGAGCGCGGTGAAATTGTGCCAATCGTCCTCGATCTCGGGCCCGGTCGCGACCGCGAAGCCCAGATCGGCGAAGATCTCGGCCAGCTCGTCCATGACGCGGCTGACCGGGTGGATGCTTCCCTGCGGCCCCGGTGCCACGGGGAGCGTCATGTCGAGCCGCTCGCCCGCCAGCCGCGCATCGAGCGCCGCCGCGTCGAGCGCTGCCCTGCGCGCGGCGACCGCATCCGCGACCGCGGTGCGCAGCCCCTGGATCGCGGGCGCGCGCGCCTGCCGCTCGTCGGGCGCCATCGCGCCGAGCGTCTTGAGCAGCGCGGTGATCGACCCGCTCTTGCCGAGCGCGCGCACGCGGATCGCCTCGAGCGCGTCGCCGTCCGCAGTACCTGCGATCGCGCCGAGCAGATCGGCGCGCTGCTGGTCGAGATCGTCGGTCATCGCGCTAGCGCAAGGCCGCGCACGCCGTCTGGATGCGCTCGCACGCCTCGGTCAGCAACGCCTCCGACGTCGCGTAGCTCACGCGGAACGCGGGCGAATAGCCGAACGCGGCGCCATGAACCGCGGCGACCCGCGCATCGGCGAGGAAGTAATCGACCAGCTGCTCGTCGGTCTCGATCACCTTGCCCGCCGGCGTCGCCTTGCCGATCAGCCCGGACACCTCGGGATAGACGTAGAACGCGCCGTCGGGCCGGGGGCAGCTCAGGCCGTTGATCTGGTTGAGCATCGACACGACCAGGTCGCGCCGCTTCTCGAACGCCGCGGCGCGCTGCTTGAGGAAGTCCTGCGGGCCGTTGAGCGCTGCGGTCGCCGCCGCCTGCGCGATCGAGCAGGGGTTCGAGGTCGATTGCGACTGGAGCTTGGCCATCGCCTTGACGATCGCCACCGGCCCGCCCGCGAAGCCGATCCGCCAGCCGGTCATGGCATAAGCCTTCGAGCAGCCGTTCACGGTCAGCGTCCGCTCGTACAGCTCGGGCACCACCTGCGCGATCGTCGCGAACCGGAAGTCGCCATAGGTGATGTGCTCGTACATGTCGTCCGCCATCACCCAGACATGGGGGTGGCGCAGCAGCACCTCGCCCAGCGCCTTCAGCTCGTCCGCCGAATAGGCGGCGCCGGTGGGGTTGGACGGCGAGTTGAGGATCAGCCACTTGGTGGCGGGCGTGATCGCCGCATCGAGCTGCGCGGGGGTGATCTTGTAGCCCTGCGCCGCGCCCGCCGCGACGAACACGGGTGTGCCGCCGCAGAACTGGACGATGTCGGGGTACGAGACCCAGTAAGGCGCGGGGATCACCACCTCGTCGCTGGGCTCGACCGTCGCCACCAGCGCGTTGAACAGGGTGTGCTTGCCGCCGACGTTGATGCTGATCTGCCCGGAATCGTAGGACAGGCCATTGTCGCGCTTGAACTTGGCGCACACCGCCGCCTTCAGCTCGGCGGTGCCGTCGACATTGGTGTATTTGGTCTTGCCCGCGCGAATCGCCTCGATCGCCGCCTCCTTGACGAAATCGGGCGTGTCGAAATCGGGCTCGCCCGCGCCCAATCCGATCACGTCGACGCCCTTCGCCTTGAGCTCGATCGTGCGCGAGGTCATCGCCAGCGTGGGCGAGGGGCTTATGCGGCCGAGCGCGGCCGAGATCAGGCTCATCGGGCAGGAACTCTCATGGGGGAGAAGCGGCGGCGCTATAGCGCGCGCGTTTCGCCCGCCGCAACCGCTATGCCAGCCGCGCGCGCATCAGCCCGCGCAGCGCGTTGCCGATCCACCACGCGCCGGCGAGGTCCTCGGCGCGCAGATCGGCCTCGCGCGCACGCGCGTCGTCGATCAGAGTCTGCCGCAGGATGCCGGGGAGCAGGCCGCGCGCGGCGGGTGGCGTGAGCAGAACGCCGTCGCGCTCGACGAACAGGTTGGTGAAGCTGCCCTCGGTCAGCAGCCCATCGGGGCGGACGAACGCGACCTCGAACGTGCCCGCGGCGCGCCGTGCATCGTCGTAGAAGGCGCGGTCGGAGGTCTTGTGGCGCAGGCGGAAATCGGAGGGGTCGACGGGCAGGGGGACCAGCGCCACCGCCACGGGCTCGGCGACGGCCGCGGGCGGTGACGACGTCTCGATCGCGACCGCGCCGCTCGGCGAGAGCAGCAGCCGCACGCGCGCCGGCTGGCGCAGGCGGAAGGTGGCGCAATGCAGCTCGTTGCGCACCGCGTGCCGATCGAAGCGGAAGTCGAATGCCGCCGCGCTGGCGCCGAGCCGCGCGATGTGGCGCTCAAGCTCCCAAATCCCGTCGTCGGGATCGAAGCGCAGCGTCTCGATCAGGTCGAACGGGCGCGCGCCGGCGGTCACGAACGCGCCCTTGGCGTGGCATTCGCGCCATTCGCCGTCCGCGGTCGAATCGGCCACCACCGCCGATCCCAGCCCGATCCGCGCGTCATCCTCGCCCTCCCTGAGCGCCAGCGTGCGGATCGCGACGTTGAACGCCGCCGATCCGTCGGGCGCGACCGCGCCGATGGCGCCGGTATAGGGACCGCGCGCGTCCGCCTCCACCTCGGCGATGATCTGCATCGCGCGCAGCTTGGGCGCCCCAGTGACCGATCCGCACGGGAACAGCGCCATCAGCACGTCGACCGCGTCGTGGCCCGGCGCGAGCTCGGCCTCGACGCGCGAGACCATCTGGCGGACGGTCGGGTAATCTTCGATCGCGAAC
>CAXUGZ010000238.1:0-2945 GCA_964250685.1 uncultured Sphingomonadaceae bacterium | reverse complement strand
AGGCGAAGGCGACGATGCCCCAGCGCGAGCAGCGGCCATAGGTCGGCTTGATCCCCGCTATGCCGGTGAAGGCGGCGGGCTGGCGGATCGAGCCGCCGGTATCGGTGCCCGTGGCACCCGGCGCGACGCGCGCCGCGACCGCCGCCGAGCTGCCGCCCGACGAGCCGCCCGGGGTGAGCGCGGCGTTGCCGCCGTCGTTGCGCCGCCACGGGCTCAGCACGTTGCCGAACGCGCTCGTCTCGTTGGACGATCCCATCGCGAACTGGTCCATGTTGAGCTTGCCGAGCATGCCCGCGCCGGCGAGGAACAGCCGCTCGGTCACGCTCGATTCGTAGGTCGGCACGAAGCCTTCGAGGATATGGCTGGCGGCGGTGGTCTGGACGCCATCGGTGCAGAACAGGTCCTTGATGCCGAGCGGCACCCCCGACAGCGGGCGCACCGATCCGCTTGCGCGCTCCTGATCGGCAGCGTCGGCGGCGGCGAGCGCGTGTTCGGGCGTGTCGACGATGAAGGCGTTCAGCGGCTTGGCGGCCGCCACCGCCGCGTTGAACGCCTCCGCCACCTCGCGCGCGGTGAACTCGCCCGCGCGGAAGCCGTCCCGGATGGCCGCGATGCCGAGATCGGTGAGGGCGGTCATTTCCACCCCTCCCGCTTGCAAGCGGGAGGGGTGAAGTAAGGAGCCATCATTCGATCACCTTGGGCACCGCGTAGAAGCCGTGCTCCGCCTGCGGCGCGTTGGCCAGCACGGCGTCGCGGATGCCGCCGTCGGTCACGACGTCGTCGCGCAGCCGCAGCCGGTTGGGGATCACCGCGGCGAGCGGCTCGATCCCCGTGGTGTCGACCTCGCTCAGTTGCGCGACCCAGCCGAGGATGTTGTTGAGCTCGTGCGTCATCGCCTCCACCTCTTGGGGGGTGACGGCGATGCGCGCGAGGCTGGCGATCTTCTGGACGGCGGCGGCGTCTACGGACATGCACGGCGGCTAGCATCCGCCCGGTGGCGCATCAAGCAGCGAGGCGTTGCACGCGCGCGGCAAGTCCGCCATCGCTCGCCGGCTCATGCTCGCGCGCCGCTTCCTCTACGCCGTCGCCATCGTCATCGTGCTGATGCTCGCCGCCGCGATCGGCTGGAGCCTGATGCAGGACCGGCTGATGCGCATGGCGTTCGTGCCGAGCGCGCAGTTCGCGGCGATGCCCGCCGCCACCGCGCCCGATTATGCCGCGCCCTCCGCCTGGCTGGCGCGTCCCGACCTGCCCGACGATCCGACGCGCTGGCTTCCGGCGGGGGCCCAGGCGGGCGGGGCGCGCAGGGCGGCGCTGTTCTACGTGGCGCCGACCACCTTCCTCGATCGGACGCGCTGGAACGGGCCGCTCGACGATCCCCAGGCCAATGACCGGCTCGACCTGTTCGCGCGCGCGCAGGCGAGCGCGTTCAACGGTATCGCCGCGATCTGGGCGCCGCGCTACCGCCAGGCGACGCTGGGCGCGTTCCTCGCCGCGGCCGATCCGCGCTCCGCCAAGGCGATCGACTTCGCCTATCATGACGTGGCGCGCGCGTTCGACGCCTTCCTCGCCGCGCAGGCGCCCGACACGCCGATCATCCTCGCCGGCCACAGCCAGGGCTCGCTCCACCTGCTGAGGCTGCTGCGCGAGAAGGTCGCGGGCACGCCGCTCGCGCGGCGGATCGTGGCGGTCTATGCGATCGGCTGGCCGATCTCGCGCACCGCCGACTTGCCCGCGCTCGGCCTGCCGGGATGCACGGCCGCGCGGCAGGCGCGCTGCATCCTCGGCTGGCAGAGCTTCGCCGAGCCCGCCGAGCCGCGCCTGATCGACGATTATTTCGCGCGCACCGCGGGCGATGCGGGGCGGCCGCGCCGTGACACCGCGATGCTGTGCGTCAATCCGCTGACGGGAAGCGCGGGAGGCGCGGCGCCCGCTGCGGCCAATCGCGGCGCATTGGTGCCGCGTCCCGGTTTCGACGGCGCCGATCTGGTGGCGGGGCTGGTGCCCGCGCGCTGCTCGGCGCGGGGGCTGCTGCTGATCGGGCCGCCGCCGGGCGGCTACGGCGCCTATGTGCTGCCGGGCAACAATTACCACGTGTTCGATTACGCGTTGTTCTGGGCCAACGTGCGCGCCGACGCCGCCGCCCGGCTCGCGACGTTCCTCGCGCGATGATCGCCCGCGACACGCACGCGTTTCGCGCCGCGCTGCCGCTGCAGGGGCGGCTGGCGGGGCTCGACGTCGGCACGCGCACGATCGGCATCGCCTTCTGCGACGCCGCCTGGACGATCGCCAGCCCGGCCGAGACGATCCGCCGCGCGAAGTTCACCGCGGACAAGGCCGCGCTCGCCGCCTTGCTCGCGCGCCAGCAGGTGGCGGGGCTGGTGATCGGGCTGCCCTTAAGCCTCGACGGCAGCGACAGCCCGCGCACGCAGTCGCTGCGTGCGTTCGCGCGCAACATCGAGGATCTGGCGCTGCCGATCCTGCTGTGGGACGAGCGCTGGTCGACGCAGGCGGTGACGCGCACTCTGCTCGCCGCCGACGCCAGCCGCGCGCGCCGCGCGATGCTGGTCGACAAGCTGGCGGCGGCCTATATCCTCCAGGGCGCGATCGACGCGCTCGCCGGGCTCGCGCCGCCGGTCACGGCGTGACGTGCAGATCCTCCGCCAGCGCGAGCGCGAGCGCGTCCCGAATCTCGCGGATCGCCGCGCCGGGACCCGCGGGCGCGGGAGCGGGCGGCGGCGTGCCGGGCGCGCGTTCCAGCAATTGCTGGACCCCGCGAACGGTGTACCCTTCATGGTTGAGCAGCCGATCGATGCGGCGCGCGAGCGCCACGTCGGCGGGACGGTAATAGCGGCGGTTGCCCGCGCGCTGGAGCGGGCGGAGCTGCGGGAAGCGCGTCTCCCAATAGCGCAGGATGTGCTGGGGCAGCCCGAGCTCGGCCGCGA
>CAXUGZ010000237.1:0-2964 GCA_964250685.1 uncultured Sphingomonadaceae bacterium | reverse complement strand
GCCGGCGACCAGGATGTCGAGCATCACTTCGCCATCCGCCGACTGGGGCGTCGAGGGCTGGTTGCGTCCGCCGTCCACGCGCACCGTCAGCACGTTGGGGGACGCGAGCTTCAGCTTGGCGAAATAGGCGTCGATGTCGACCTTCCGGTAGCCGCCGCCCAGCTCGATGATCGCGATGCACTGCCCGCGCCCGTTCACGTCGGCCGGAAAGTTGTACAGCTTGGCGAGCTCGGTCGGGAGGAACGAGGTGCTGGCGGCTGCGTGCGGCTGGATGCCGAAGCTCGGGCTCGGGACCTGGCGCTGGAAATGCGGCATCGCGACGGGGCGGTCGTCGATGCCGAAGATCCCTTCGATCAGCGGCGCGAGCACGGTCGGGACGGTGAGCGATCCGGTGCGGCCGCGATAGGTGCCGCCATCATGCTCGAACTGCGCGATGTCCGCGCCGAACGCGGTCTTGTAATCCGCGGCGGTTCCCGAGACGAACACGCTGCGCCGCGCACGGCTCGTCTCCACCACCGTAAGTCCATGGGTCGTGGCGAAGTCCGCGACCGCGGCGAGATCCTCCGCGCTGGCGCCGTGCGATTCCGCATAGGCCTTGCGCGACAGATAGGTTCGCTTCGCCGGCGACGTGTCGTCCATGAACGCATTGGCGGCGAGCGTGGCGAGCGCGGTGTTGCGGCGGACGCGTATCGTCACCTCGAACCGTTCGGACGGCTGCGCCTTGGCCACGGCGTCGGCGCCGTACAGCGGGGCGCCCCGGTCGCTCCCGGGGATGACCGATCTGTCTTGTTGCTTGACCATTTCGCATCTCTCCGGACGGGCTGAGCCCAACGAAAGATCCGCGCGAGCACCATGCCAAGCCGAATTGCATTCGGCTCCTGCGCAGACGCGGACGCATCATGCGCTTATCCACGTTAAGAATCCAGCGCCTGTCTTTATCCGAGCATGCGCGCGCCGCGGGCGCCGGCGCGGCTTACTCCGATCAGCCGCGCCTGGAAAACCAGATCAGCACGATCCCTGCGATCGCAAGCAGCGCGCCGCGCACCGCCCATGGGCGCTCGTCGATCATGAAACTCGATGGCGGCCACGCCACCAGACCTGTTCCCTGGCCGATCCAGAGGATACCCATCAGCAGCGCGAACACGCCGATTATCATCATCACGATCTTCACGCGCGTTCTCCTGTGATGGCCGAACCGTCGGCTCTATTCACTTGCTTGTGGTGCCCGCCGCCCGAGCGCGGTTTCGGCCTCGTCGAGCAAGGTGGCGATGATGGCGGCCACCGGCTCCTCCCTGGTCACCATGCCCACCGACTGCCCGGCCATCAGCGAGCCGTGCTCGACATCGCCGTCGATCACCGCGCGGCGGAGCGCCCCCGCCCAATAATGCTCGATCTGGAGCTGCGCCTCGGCCATCGCCACGCGCCCCTCATCCAGCGCCTGCGCCACCTCGCGCTGCTTGGCGGTGAACAGGTCGCCGCCCGCGTTCCGGAGCGCGCGCACCGGGATCACCGGCAGGCGCGGGTCGAGCTGGACCGAGGCGACCGCGTCGCGCGCGGAGGCGCGGATGAACGCTTTCTTGAAATTGGCGTGCGCGATCGATTCGGTCGCGCAGACGAAGCGCGTGCCGAGCTGCACCCCCGCCGCGCCCATCTCGAGATAGCCCGCGATCGCCTCGCCGCGCCCGATCCCGCCCGCGACGAACACCGGCAGCGTTCCCGCGATCTCGGGCAGCATCTCCTGCGCGAGCACGCTGGTCGAGACCGGGCCGATATGCCCGCCCGCTTCCATCCCCTCGATCACCAAAGCGTCGACGCCCGATCGGATCAGCTTCTTGGCAAAAGCGAGCGTGGGCGGGAAGCACAATACCTTGGCGCCCGCCGCCTTGATCCGGTCGATCGCGCCCCCCGGCGGCAGCCCGCCCGCGAGCACGACATGGCCGACCGCGTGGCGCCCGCACACGTCGATCAGCGCGTTCAGATCGGGGTGCATCGTGATCAGGTTGACGCCGAACGGCTGGTCCGTGCGCGCGCGGGTGGCGGTGATCTCGGCGTCGAGCAGGGCAGGCGTCATCGCGCCGCACGCGATCACTCCGAAGCCGCCGGCGTTCGAGATGGCGGACACCAGATGCCGCTCGCTGACCCACGACATCGCGCCCGCCATGATCGCGTATTCGCTGCCGAGGAACGCCGCGCCACGCGCCATCAGCCGCGCCACTCTCCCCTCCCGCTCGCGGACGGGGCGGGGGGTGGGGTCGTCGGTCTCCATCCTGGCGGTGTCGGTCATCGCGCGGTCATGCCCACCCCCGGCCCCTCCCGCAAGCGGGAGGGGAGAGGTCACGCCGCCGCATCCTCCGCGTCCAGCCCATAAGCGGTATGCAGCACGCGCACCGCGAGCTCGGTATAATCCTCGTGGATCAGCACCGAGACCCTGATCTCGCTGGTGGTGATCGCGAGCACGTTGATGCCGCGATCGGCCAGCGCGTTGAACATCTTCGCCGCCACGCCCGCATGGCTGCGCATGCCGACGCCGACCACCGAGATCTTGGCGACCGAGGTGTCGGAGATCAGCTTGCCGTAGCCGATCCGGTCGCGCGAGCGCTCCAGCACGTCGATCGCGCGCGTGAGCTCGGCGCCGGGCACGGTGAAGGTCACGTCGGTCGACCCCGTCGAATGCGCGACGTTCTGCACGATCATGTCGACGTTGATGTTCGCCTCGGCCAGCGGCGAGAAGATGCTTGCCACCGCGCCGGGCCGGTCGGGCACCGCGGTGAGCGTCACCTTGGCCTCGTTCTTGTCGTGCGCGACGCCGGTGATGAGCTGGTTTTCCATCCGTCCCTCTTCAATCTCGTCCTCGTCCACGATCATCGTGCCCGGCAGGTCGCCGCCGTCGGGCGCGTCGCCGAACGACGAGAGCACCTGCACGCGCACCCGCTCCTTCATCGCCAGCCCGACCGAGCGCGTCTG
>CAXUGZ010000236.1:0-2968 GCA_964250685.1 uncultured Sphingomonadaceae bacterium | reverse complement strand
CGCTGCTTCCCTCGACTTCGCTCGGGACGAACGGGTTATCCCGATTGATCGAGCTTCACAGTTCCGAGCGCACTTGGGCGTGCGCGAGGATCGCGAACAGCCCGGTTCCGCCAACGATGTTGCCCGCCAGCGCGGGCAGGATGAAGCCGAACGCGGCGAAGCTCCAGCTTCCCTGGCCGGTGGTGGCGAGCAGCCACGCTTCGGCCGAGCCCGCGATGACGTGGCTGAAGCCGGCAAGCGAGACCACATAGGTCAGCAAGGTCACCACCCAGATTTCCTGTCCCTTCACGCTCGGCAGCACCCACGCCACTGTCGCCAGGATGAAGCCCGCGGGGATGCCGTGCGCGAACGCCTCGCCCGGCGTGAGCACGAGCAGCCGGCGGCTGAGCGCGATCATCGCCTGAAGATGCTCGGGCGTGACCAGCCCGGCATAAGGCATCACCAGCGCCACTGCCAAGGTGCCCGCCATGTTGGCGACGAACACCGCCGCCCATAGCCGCAAAGTGCGGCCGAGATTGGCGAGGCTGAGCCGGCTCACCAGCGGGATCACCGCGGTGATCGTGCTCTCCGTGAACAGCTGGAGCCGGCCGAGGATGACGATCAGGAAGCCGACGCTGTAGCCGAGATCGGCGATCATCGGCCGCGCCGGCGTATCGGGGAGGCGCAGCATCAACGCCGCCTGCACGATCAGCGACAGCCAGATCGACACCCCCGCCGCGACCCCCGACCACAGCAGCGACGCGAGCGGCCGCTGCAACTCCTCCAGTCCCTGCTGGCGCACGATCTCGTGCACCACGCGCGGCGACGCCGATTTGCGGCGGCTGACCGATTCCCGCTCTTCCTTGCTGAGCTCCGCCGCATGCTCCTCGTCGCCGGGATCCTCCAGCGGTTCGTCGTCCGCTTCAGGATCGGCGTCGCCGCTCACCGCGCGGCGACCGCCGCGAAGCTCTGGCGAACGGCGGGCGGCTGCGACGCATAATAGCGCGCGACCGCCTCGATCTGCCGGTCATCCAGCTTGCGCGCGATCGCGATCATCGGGTTCTGCCCCTCGATCCCGCCGCGGCCGCCGGCGCGGAAGACGCGCATCTGATTGGCGACATACCATCCCGATTGCCCGTCGAGGATCGGATAGGCCTTCGCCGCCGCGCGGTTGACGCCGTGGCAGCCGGCGCAGGGGCCGAGCCCGTGCGCCTGGTCGCCGACGAGCGCGAGCTTCTGGCCGAGCGCGTCCGGCGGCGTCGCCGGCGCGCTCGCCTTGCGCGGCAGGCTCGTATAATAATCGGCGAGCGCCACGATCTGGTGCGGCGACAGGCCGCTCGCCATCACGCGCATGAACCCGCTCTGGCGCCGCCCGCTGGCGAACGCGGCCAGCGTGCGGATGAAATAGGTCCGGTCCTGCAGCGTCAGGTTCGGAAACGCGCCGCGCCCCGCGCCGTCGGCGCCGTGGCAGCGCGCGCAGGTCGTCACCGGATCCTCCGACAGCGCGGAGCTGCTGCCGAACGCGTAGACCGGCCAGCGATAGCTGTAGCTCGGCACCGGCGGCTCGCGATCGTTGATCATCGCATAGGTCCGCTCGACCGGGATCGGCCCGAATGCGCGCTTGCCCGCGTCGGCGGCCGGCCGCGGGGCCACGAGCGCGAGCTCGCGGAATTTCTCGGGCGTCATCTTGGGCAGCGCGCGGAGGAACGCGACCATCTGCCAGATCTCGTCGTCGCGCCCGCTCGCGGGCCAGCTCGGCATCGCGCTGTACTTCACGCCGGCATGGACGATGCGGAACAGCTCGCGCGGCGAATAGCCTGCGCCCGGCTGGACGAGATCGGTCGCGAGGAATTGCGGGCGTGGGTGCATCGACAGCACCACCGGATTCTGTCCCAGCCCCGGCCCACCATGACAATGCGCGCACACCTGCCCGTAATAGGCCGCGCCCGCTGCGATCCGCACCGGGCTGTCGAGATCGGCGGGCGGCTTCGGCCCGGCGTGGAACGCGGTCGAGCGGCGGAACGTGTAATGCAGCAGCCGCGCCCACCCGTCCGGATGCGGCTTGCGCGCCGACAGGTCGACCCAGCCGGTGGTGACGATCACGACCGCCAGCAGCCCGCCGACCAGGCCGGCCACCATCAGCGGCCCGAGCCACTGGCGGAAACGGAGCGGGAAGAGGTAGCGCAGCACGAGGCTGCTAATCCGGCACCGGCGGCTTTGTTCCGGAAAGCGTTCGCGCGCGCGCCGGTTCGAACAGGCGGCGGCGCAGGCGGACGAGCTGGGCGGCGACGAGCAGCATCACCAGCGGTGCCGCGACCGCGAGCGCCAGATCGTGATCGAGCCGCGGCACCGCGCGCACCACATGATCGAGCAGCGCCACGAGATAATAGGTGATCGCCACCACCGACAGCCCCTCCACCGCCTGCTGCAGCCGAAGCTGCATCCGCGTGCGCCGGTCCATTGAATCGAGCAGGTCGCGATTCTGGCGGGCGAGCGCGGTGTCGATGCGCGTGCGCAGCAGCGAACTCGTCCAGGCGGCGCGCTGCGACAGGTCCTCCAGCCGGTGCGAGACCGTCTCGCACGTGCGCACCGCGGGCATGAGCCGGCGATCGGTGAAGTCGGTCAGCGTCTGGCGGCCGGGCAGCGGGGTCACCTCGAGGCTGGCCAGCCGCTCCTCCACGATCGTGGCATAGGCCTTGGTCGCGCTCATCCGGTAGCGCGTCTCGGCCAGCAGCCGCGCGAGCTCGGCCGACAGGAACGTCAGCTCCTCCAGCAGCGGATCGTCGGGCGATCCGGCCTCGGCGACGTGCGCGGTGAGCGCGGCGAGGCGCTCCTCCAGCCGCGCGAGTTCGGGTGTCAGCCGCTGCGCGACCGGCAGGCCGAGCAGCGCCATGTTGCGGTAATTGCCGAGTTCCTGCAGCCGCTGGACGAGCTGCGCGGGCTCGTCGCCCGCCAGCCCGCGATCGACGATCAGCAGATGCCCCAGGCC
>CAXUGZ010000235.1:0-2992 GCA_964250685.1 uncultured Sphingomonadaceae bacterium | reverse complement strand
CCGCGTGGGCGCAGGGCGGGATCGCCGCGGTGCTCGAGCCGGGCGACACCTTCGACAGCCATATCGAGGACACGATGGTGGCCGGCGCGGGGCTCAACGACCGCCGCACGGTCGAATTCGTGGTCGAGCACGCGCCCGCCGCGATCGAGCGGCTGGCGGCGCTCGGCGTGCCGTTCAACCCCGGCGAGGCCCGCCCCGCCGCCAACGGGGAAGCCGAGCGCTGGCACCTGACGCGCGAGGGCGGCCACAGCCACCGCCGCATCGTCCATGTCGACGACGCCACCGGCTGGGCGGTGAGCCAGGCGCTGGAGCAGGCGGCGCGCGCGCATCCCAATATCAGCCTCGTCACCGACATGGTGGCGATCGACCTGGTCACCGGCCGCCACGCGACGCGCTATTCGGGCGACGGGCGCGTGCGCGGCGTCTACGCGCTGCACCGCGCGACTGGCCGGGTGGCGCTGTTCACCGCGCGCGCCACCATCCTCGCCACCGGCGGGGCGGGGCGCGTCTACCAATTCTCGACCGCGCCGCGCGGCGCTTCGGGCGACGGGATCGCGATGGCGTGGCGCGCAGGCGCCCGAGTGTCGAACATGGAGTTCAACCAGTTCCACCCGACGTGCCTCTACCATCGGGAGGTCAAGAACTTCCTCATCACCGAGGCGATGCGCGGCGAGGGCGGGCTGCTCAAATTGCCCACCAGCGGCCACCGCTTCATGCCCGATTTCGACGAACGCGCCGAGCTCGCGCCGCGCGACGTGGTGGCGCGCGCGATCGATCATGAGATCAAGCGGCTCGGGCTGGATTACGTCCACCTCGACATCAGCCACCGGCCCGCCGCCTTCATCGAGCACCATTTCCCGACGATCCTCGCGCGCCTGCTGCCGCTGGGGATCGACATCCGCACGCAGCCGATCCCGGTGGTGCCCGCGATGCACTATACCTGCGGCGGCGTGATGATCGATCTCGACGGGCGGACCGACTTGCCCGGCCTGTACGCGGCGGGGGAGGTCACCCAATCGGGCCTCCACGGCGCCAACCGGCTCGCCTCCAACTCGCTGCTCGAATGCTTCGTGTTCGGCGAGGCCGCGGCGCGCCACATCCTGGCGCATCCGGCCGATCTGCCCGAGCCCGAGGCGATCCGAGAATGGGACGAGAGCCGCGTGACCGATTCGGACGAGGATGTCGTGGTCCAGCATAACTGGCGCGAGATCAGGCGCTTCATGTGGGATTATGTCGGCATCGTGCGCACCACCAAGCGGCTGGAGCGCGCGCTCCACCGCACGACCTTGCTCGCGCAGGAGGTGGAGGAGTATTACGGCAATTACCGCATCACCCCCGACCTGATCGAGCTTCGCAACCTGATCGTGGTCGCAGGGCTGATCGTGCGCTCGGCGCTGGCGCGGCACGAGAGCCGGGGGCTGCATTACACGCTCGATTATCCGCGGATGCTGCCTTACGCTGCCGACACGATTTTGGTCCCCTGAGAGGAGAGACGCGATGGCCAAGGGTCAGATGAAGAGCAACAAGGAGGCGAAGAAGCCCAAGAAGGAGGTCAAGAAGACGATCGCCGCCGCGCCCTCGACCAAGGGCAAGCCGGCCGGCGAGTGATGGCGGCCAGGGAAGGCAGCGCCTTCGTCCGCCATCGCCAGCCCTGGACCACCGACGAGATCCAGAAGCTCCACCGCCTCGCCGCCAAGGGCATGGCGCTGAAGGCGCTCGGCAAGGCGCTCACGCGCAGCGAGGAATCGATCCAGGAACGCGCCAAGGCGGACGGTCTCCGGATCGCCAAGCTGCGGTGAGGAGCGCGCCTCCGCCTGGACCAATGCCGTTCGCCTCGAGTAGCCATCGAGCTTGTCGAGATGGCGTATCGAGAGGTCGGTCCCGCCGAATTTCTCGATACGGGTTCTCGACAAGCTCGAACCCTACTCGAAACGAACGGGACGTGGAGGGTCTTGGCGTTCAGCTTCGGTCAACGGCGTCCGGCGTGTAGGCGGCGCCACGTGGGGCGAGGGACAAGCGGGCATGTGCGGCATCATCGGCATCGTCGGCAAGGAAGAGGTGTGCGGGCGGCTGCTCGCGGGGCTGCGGCGGCTCGAATATCGCGGCTATGATTCGGCGGGAATCGCGACCGACCATGACGGCGTGATCGATCGCCGCCGCGCGCCGGGCAAGCTCGACAATCTGGCGCACGTGCTCCACGAGTCCCCGCTCCCAGGATGCACCGGCATCGCGCACACGCGCTGGGCGACGCACGGCGCGCCGACCGAGGACAATGCGCATCCCCACGCCACCGCCGAGGTCGCGGTGGTGCACAACGGCATCATCGAGAACTTCAAGCCGCTGCGCGAGGAATTGCAGGCGCGCGGCCGCTTCTTCACGAGCCAGACCGACACCGAGGTGGTGGCGCACCTCGTCTCCGAACAGGTCGAGCAGGGCGCCGAGCCGGCGATGGCGGTGGCGCGCGTGCTCAAGCGGCTGCACGGCGCGTTCGCGCTCGCCATCCTGTTCCGCGCGCATCCCGACATGCTGATCGGCGCGCGGCTCGGCTCGCCGCTGGTAGTGGGCTATGGCGAGGGCGAGACCTATCTGGGCTCGGACGCGCTCGCGCTGGCGCCGCTCACCCAGCGCATCTGCTATCTCGACGAGGGCGATTGGGTGGTCATCACGCGCGACGGCGCGCAGATCTACGATGCGCACGACAATCCCGTCGAGCGGCCGATCGTTGTCTCGGGCGCGACCGACGTGGCGCTGACCAAGGGCAATCACCGCCACTTCATGCTCAAGGAGATTTACGAGCAGCCGATCGTGGTCGCGCAGACGCTGCGCGCCTATCTGCGCCGGCTGGAGGGCGAACTCGCGCTGCCGACCGAGGGCTTCGATCTCGGCGCGGTCAGGCGCGTCACCATCGTCGCCTGCGGCACCAGCTTCTACGCCGGCATGGTCGCCAAATACTGGTTCGAGCAGTTCGCGCGCGTGCCCGTCGACATCGATG
>CAXUGZ010000234.1:1732-3026 GCA_964250685.1 uncultured Sphingomonadaceae bacterium | reverse complement strand
TCGAGGTGCCGGTGTTCGAGGCGACCGCGGTGTTCGCGCGCTCGCTCGGCGAGACGACCGACGTGGTTTCGAAGGAGATGTATTCGTTCGAGGATCGCGGCGGGGATTCGCTCACGCTGCGCCCCGAATTCACCGCCGGGATCGCGCGCGCGTATCTGACCGAGGGGTGGCAGCAATACGCCCCGCTCAAGGTCGCCACCCACGGTCCCTTGTTCCGCTACGAACGCCCGCAGAAGGGCCGCTTCCGCCAGTTCCACCAGCTCGATGCCGAGGTGATCGGCGCGGCCGAGCCGGCGGCGGACGTCGAACTGCTCGCCTTCGCCGATCAGCTGCTGCACGAGCTTGGCGTGGCGGAGGGGGTGACGCTCCAGCTCAACACGCTCGGCGACGGCGCGACGCGCGAGGCGTGGCGCCAGGCGTTGGTCGCGCATTTCGAGGGCGCGCGCGACGCGCTTTCGCCCGAGAGCGTCGATCGCCTCGCCAAGAACCCGCTGCGCATCCTCGATTCGAAGGACCCGCGCGATCGCCCGATCGCGGACGCCGCACCCGAGATCGATGCGTATATGTCGAGCAAGGCCGGTGCCTTCTTCGAGTCGGTGACGCGCGGCCTGGATGCGGCCGGCGTAAAATGGACGCGCAACACGCGGCTGGTGCGCGGGCTCGATTATTACCGCCACACCGCGTTCGAGTTCGTCACCGATCGGCTGGGCGCGCAGGGGGCGGTGCTCGGCGGCGGGCGCTATGACGGGCTGATTGAGACGCTGGGCGGCCCGCCCACCCCGGCAGTCGGCTGGGCGGCGGGGATCGAGCGGCTGGCGATGCTGGTGGAGGCGCCTCTTCCAGATGCGCCAGAAATTGCCATTATTCCGCTCAGCAACGATTTTGACGCAGCGCTTCTCCAACGCCTACTCCGATTTTTCCGATGGTCTGGAGTGTCGGTTGCGCCGTTCACGTCGGGAAAACATGATAGACGTGTCGAGCGAGCACGTCGTCAAGGTGCCCGTATGGCACTGTTTTTCCATGGAGCCGTAACACCATTCCAAATGAGCGAGCTGTATGTGAAGCCGCTGTCGCTAGACTGGCGATCCACGGAAGATGCGGAGAAACGGATTCGAGAGATATTCGCGAATGCTGCGGCTCCTGGGCGCCGCCCCTTCTTAGTGTCCGACGGGATGGCTCCGCACGAGTTGAAGATAGTGCCATTTCCATGACCACTATGCCGTTTAATTCCGTTCTTCAGACCAGAGCGCGCGCCCCACTCCCTCTCCCCGGCGGGGAGAGGGTTGGGGTGAGG
>CAXUGZ010000234.1:545-1709 GCA_964250685.1 uncultured Sphingomonadaceae bacterium | reverse complement strand
TTGGAACCCCTCACCCAACCCTCTCCCGACGGGAGAGGGCTTTTGGACGGCCTCTGTGACCACCATCCCACTCTACCACATCCGCCAGACCGAGGCGCGCCCTGCCCCCTCTCCCCGGCGGGGAGAGGGTTGGGGTGCGGGGGAGCGAGCGTCCAGCGAGCGTCTCAACCTCGCAGTTGGGAGCCCCTCACCCAACCCTCTCCCGATGGGAGAGGGCTTTTGGATGGCCTCGTGACCACGATCCCGCTCGCCCGTATCCGCCAGATCGAGGCGCGGCGCGACGAGCTGCAGGGCCAGATGTCGCGCGGCGACCTCCCCGCCGAGCAGTTCGTGCGCCTGTCCAAGGACTATGCCGAGCTCGAGCCGGTGGCGGCGGCGGCGGGCGAGGTGCGGCGGTTGCGGCAGGAGATCGACGCGCTCGCCTTCATGATCGAGGACGAGGCGGGCGATCCCGAGCTCAAGGTCATGGCGCAGGACGAGTTCGCCGAGCTGCGCGACAAGCTTGCCGCCGCCGATCGCGCGCTCGCGATCGCGCTGCTGCCGCGCGACGCCGCCGACGAGCGCTCCGCCATCCTCGAGATCCGCGCGGGCACCGGCGGCGACGAGGCGGCGTTGTTCGCGGGCGACCTGTTCCGCATGTACCAGCGTTATGCCGATGCGCGCGGCTGGCGGGTCGAGCCGATGTCGGCCTCCGCCGCCGAGCTGGGCGGCTATAAGGAGGTGGTCGCCTCGGTCACGGGCCAAGGCGTGTTCGCGCGATTGAAGTTCGAGAGCGGGGTCCATCGCGTCCAGCGCGTGCCCGTCACCGAGAGCGGGGGGCGCATCCACACCTCGGCGGCGACGGTGGCGGTGCTGCCCGAGGCGGAGGAGGTCGACGTCCAGATCGCGGACAAGGACCTGCGGATCGACGTCTATCGCTCGTCGGGGCCGGGGGGCCAATCGGTCAACACCACCGATTCGGCGGTACGCATCACGCACCTGCCGAGCGGGCTGGTCGTCATCCAGCAGGACGAGAAATCGCAGCACAAGAACAAGGACAAGGCGATGAAGGTGCTGCGCGCGCGCCTCTACGAGGCCGAACGCGCGCGGCTGGCGGACGAACGCGCGGGCGCGCGCAAATCCATGGTGGGTTCAGGCGACCGCTCCGAACGTATCCGCACCTAC
>CAXUGZ010000234.1:0-511 GCA_964250685.1 uncultured Sphingomonadaceae bacterium | reverse complement strand
TGACCGACCATCGCATCAACCTGACTTTGCACCGCCTGCCCGAGATATTGGAGGGGCAGATGGACGAGCTGCTCGGCGCCTTGATCGCGCAGGACGAGGCCGAGCGGCTGGCGGCGCTGGCCGAGTGATCGGATAGCGCGATGCTCGCCCTGCTGCTCCTGATCGAGGCGGCGGCCGCAACCGCCGATCCGCCCAAGGCGGGACCGGTCGAGCATCTCCACAAGGTGGTGGTGGCGGCGATCCGCAACTGCCCCGATGAGGTCGCGGGCGAGGTGGTGGTGTGCGCGCGCGATCGCGGGGTGGCCGAGGGCTATCGCCTGCCGCGGCTCGATTCGCGTTACGCCGGCGCGGCGCTGCGCCCGAGCGGACGCGGCACGCTCGCCGGCGCGGACCTGGGCGCGGGCGGCACCGGCTCGTGCTCCACGATCGGCGCGAGCGGCGCCACCGGGTGCAGCCTGGGCGAGATCAACGCGTGGAGCGCGTGGCAGCGCCAGCGCCGATCCGACCAAAG
>CAXUGZ010000233.1:0-3033 GCA_964250685.1 uncultured Sphingomonadaceae bacterium | reverse complement strand
CCGAGTCCGGCACCAAGTTCGAGCATGAATGCTACGATGTCGGGCATCTCTACAATCTGGCGCACTTCGTCGATGCCGGGCTCGTCACGCCGCCCTTCTTCATCCAGATGATCTTCGGGATCATGGGCGGGATCGGCCCCGACCTGGAGAATCTGACCTTCATGAAGGCGACCGCCGACCGATTGTTCGGGCGCGGCACGTACCAATGGTCGGTGCTGGCGGCAGGGCGGCACCAGATGCCGTTCCTGACGCAGGCGGCGCTGATGGGCGGCAACGTCCGCGTCGGATTGGAGGACAGCCTGATGATCGCGCGCGGCACGCTCGCGGCGTCCAACGCCGAACAGGTCGCCAAGATCGTCCGCATCCTGCGCGAAATGGGACACGAGCCCGCGAGCCCAGCCGAGGCGCGCGCGATGCTGGGACTGAAGGGCGGGGACCGGGTGTCGTTCTAGCGGTCGTCCCAGGCGGCTTCATGAACCTCAGGCGAGCCGCAGCATCCGCCCGCTCCTGCCGAGCGCGGCCTTGTCGCTGGCGGTGAGGCCGAGCCGCGCGCCGAGCCACAGCCCGCCGATCCACGCCGGCACCACCAGCGCGCCCTGCGCGGCATGCGAGATGCGGCCGCCGAGCAGCCCGGCGAGCCCGATCGCGCCGCACATCACGGCCGCGACCGCGAAGGCGCGCGCGAACGGCGGGGCGAACGCGCGCAGCCCCTCCTGCCGGTGCAGCTGGCCGATCGAGAGCGCCGCCACCATCGCCTGCCCCACCGCCACCGCGAGCGCGACCGCGATGCCGGGCAAGACCGGCTGCGCGAGCACGAGGATCGCCGCCGAGGCGCCGAGCGCCATCACGCTGTTGAGGATCGGCAGGTGGCGCCGCCCGATCACCTGCTGGATCGCGGAGGCGGGGCCGATCGCCGCCTCCACCCCGCGCGAGATGGTGAGGATGGCGAGGATCGGCAGCGCCCCGGCCGCGCTTTTGGGGAACAGGCCGAGCAGCGCCGGGCCGGCGGCGATCAGCGCGGCGCAGGTCGGCAGCGCGAGCATCAGCGACAGCCGCACCGCGAAATCGTACAGCGCCTGGATCGTGGCGCGGTCGCCGCGCGCCGCCGCAGAGGCGATCGGCGCGAGCACGTAGGCGAAGGTCTGGCGCACGATCTGCGGGATGCTCGCGACCTTGCGCGCGATCGCGTAGATACCCGCAGCACTCGCCCCCGCCGCACCCGGCGCGAGCAGGTTGGCGATAACCGTCGCCACGTCGCTGAACACGCGGCCGAGGATGTTCGACGGCAGCACCGACACGCTCGACACGAACATGTCGCGCAGCATCGCCCGCCCCGCGCGGACGCCGAGCACGTCGCGCAGCGGCACGTGGCGATCGAGCAGGCGCAGCGCCGCGATCGCGGTGATCGTCAGCGAGGCGAGGTGCGCGAGCAGCAGCCCGATCACGCGGAAGCCCAGCCACCACAGGATCGCCGCGCCGATCAGCCGCGCGGTCTGCTCCCACATCAGCCGCAGGCGCACCTCGGGCCCGAACGCGTGGCACGCGCGCACCGCCGAGGTCGCGACCTCGACCGTCGCCCATAGCGGCAGCGCCCAGGCGAACAGGCGCACCGCGGTCACCAACCGGGGCAGGTCGCTCGCCGAGGCGTTGATGAGCGGCGCGATCCACGGCGCCGCCGCCGCGATGCCCGCGCCCACCGCCAGATTGGGGAGCACGCCCAGCAGCAACGCCGCGCGCACCGCGCGCGCGCGCGCCGCCGCGTCCGCCGCCTGGGGGAGGATGCGCTGCAGCCCGCTCGTCACGCCCAGATCGAAGATGTTCTCGGCGATGTTCACCAGGCTCCACAGTACCTGGTAGAGCCCGTAGGTGGCGAGCCCGAACATCCAGCTGTAGAGCGGCTGGCTGACCAGATCGACGACATTGCCCAGCCGCGACAGCGCCACCGACGATGCGCCGCGCACCGCCGTGCGCCGCGCGCGATGCGCCTCGTCGCCGGTGTCCGCCCCCGCCTGCGGCGCCGGGGCGGGGTTCACTCCTCGGTGCGGATCAGCACCGCCTCGCCGATCAGCAGGAACAAAAGGAACGGCGCCCAGGCGGCGAGGAGCGGCGGATAGGCGCCGATGCTGCCCATCGCCAGCGCGAAATTGTCCGCGACGAAATAGGTGAAGCCGAGCGCCATGCCGATCACCACGCGGATGAACAGCACGCCCGATCGCGCCAACCCGAACCCCGCGACCCCCGCGAGCAGCGGCATCAGCATCGTCGACAGCGGACCCGCGAGCTTGTGCCACAGGATCGTCTCGAGCGGCGCGGTCGGGCGGCCCGCCTCGCGCAGCGCCGCGATCGCATCGGCGAGCGCGCGGAAGGAGAGGCCGTCGCCGTCGACCGCCGCGAGCGTGAAGCGATCGGGCGTGATGCCGCGCCCGACGACCAGGCTCGGCAGCATCGTCAGCTTGCCCGTGACCACGTCGAAGCGGCGGGCCTGCACCATCCGCCACCCGGCGGGCGTGCGCGTCGCCGAGGCGGCGCTGGCGACCGCGGTCAGCCGGTCGCCCGTGCGGTCGTAATAGGTGACTCCGCCGAGCGTCACCCCCTTGCCCCGCCCGGACACGCGGTCGGCGTGGATCAGGTCCTCGCGGTCGCGCACCCATACGTTGGCGGCAAGGCCATGCGTCTCGGGCACGGGGCCGTAATCGGCATTCTGCCACGCGGTGAGCGCGGCGGTCGCGCGCGCGACGACATGGTCCTCGAACCAGAAGGTCAGCCCGCTGATCGCGAGGCTCGCCACCACCAGCGGCGCCAGGATCTGGTGCGCCGAGATCCCCGCCGCCTTCATCGAGATGATCTCGCTGTTCTGGTTCATGCTCGCCAGCGTGATGAGCGTGCCGAGCAGCACCGAGAAGGGCAGGAAGCGCGCAGTGATCTGCGGCACGCGCAGCGAAACATAATACCATAATTGCGCGTCGCCATTGCCCGGATGCGCCAGGATCTCGCCCGATTCGCCGAGCAGGTCGAGCGTCATCAGGATCAGCA
>CAXUGZ010000232.1:0-3055 GCA_964250685.1 uncultured Sphingomonadaceae bacterium | reverse complement strand
TGCCCCAGCCGCGATGGCACGCCTCCAGCGCCTGGCGCATCACATTGGTGTTGCCCGTGCAATCGAAGGTATAGTCCGCGCCACCATCGGTCAGCGCCACCAGGTGCGCGACGATGTCGCCGTCGATCGTCTTGGGATTGACGAAGTGCGTCATGCCGAAGCGCCGGCCCCATTCCTCGCGCGCGGGATTGATGTCGACGCCGATGATCAGGTTCGCGCCCGCCATCTTCGCGCCCTGCAGCACGTTGAGCCCGATCCCGCCGAGCCCGAACACGACGACGTTGTCGCCCGGCGCCACCTTGGCGGTGTTGACCACCGCGCCCACTCCCGTGGTCACCCCGCAGCCCACATAGCAGGAGGATTGGAACGGCGCGTCCTGGCGAATCTTCGCGACCGCGATCTCGGGCAGCACGGTGAAGTTCGAGAAGGTCGAGCAGCCCATATAATGGAAGATGCTCTGGCCCTTGTAGCTGAAGCGGCTGGTGCCGTCGGGCATCACGCCCTTGCCCTGCGTCGCGCGGATCGCGGTGCACAAATTGGTCTTGCCCGAGAGGCACGACTTACACTGGCGGCATTCGGGGGTGTAGAGCGGGATGACGTGATCGCCCGGCGCGACCGAGGTGACGCCCGCCCCCACCTCGCGGACTATGCCGGCGCCTTCGTGGCCGAGCACGCTCGGGAACAGTCCCTCGCTGTCGAGCCCGTCGAGCGTATAGGCGTCGGTGTGGCAGATGCCCGTCGCCATGATCTCGACCAGCACCTCCCCGGCCTTGGGGCCCTCGAGATCGAGCTCGACGATCTCGAGCGGCTTCTTCGCCTCGAATGCGACGGCGGCACGGGTCTTCATGAACACTCCTCCTAGGCTTCTGCGCCTCTTAGTGGCGGATAGGCGGCAACGACAAGCTGTTGGAACGTGCGGCTCTCAGGCCGACAGCAGGAGGTCCTCCTTGCGCAGCACCAGCACCGATTGCGGCGTCCAGCCGGAGCGCGCGACCGCAGGTATGGCGTGGCGGTCAAGGCACTCTGTGCCGAACGTCGCGGTGAGGTCGTAAGGCCGTGGCAGCGCGAAGATCATGCCGATCACGCGTTCGGCATCGAGCGCGCCGAACATACGGACGTGATCGTGCTGGCCGAAGCGCTCGGTTGCCTGCTCGGATGTCAGCGATCCAAAATCCTCCGCCGAATAACGGCCGCGAACGAACGGGATGCAGCAGACCTGGTGGCCGCCCGACCTAAGCGCGCGATGAAGGTGGAACAGCACCGCGGTCACGTTGCATCGCACATGCTCCATGACATGCGAGTGGAGAATCAGGTCGTAGGACTGCGACGCAAGGAGCGCGGCGTCGCGGCAGAGATCGAACTGCCGCATGCCCGGCACGTCGGCATAATGTGCGGGGTGAAGATCGACCGGCTCATAGCCTTCGCCGAATATCGCCCGCAGCCTGGGAGCCAATGCGCGCTCCGGCGCGACGTGCAGCACACGCTTGCCAGGGGTCAGCAGCTCGTGGCGGATCAGCATCAGCCACATCACGCGCGTAACCGGATAGGCGCCGCAACCCTGGCACAGGATCAGCACGCCGCGCATGCCCCCGGCCGCAAGCCGGGTGCTGCCGCAGATGTTGCACTCCGTCGTCACGCGCACGGCATAAGCGCCGCACTGTCGTCGGGGAAGCAGCAGTGCGGAGGGCGCGCGGAATGTCGTCCCATGGACGCCGCTTGCCCCCCGCACGCCGCTGTGCTGCAAGCGCGGCCATGATCCAGGCGGCCCTCCACCACGCGACCTCGTACCGTTACGACCGGCCCGTCATGCTCGGGCCGCAGACGATCCGCCTGCGTCCGGCGCCGCACAGCCGCACCGCGGTGCCCAATTACTCGCTGACGATCGTGCCCGAGCAGCACTTCGTCAACTGGCAGCAGGATCCGCACGGCAACTGGCTGGCGCGCGTGGTGCTGCCCGAGCCGACGAGCGAGTTCCGCGTCACGATCGACCTGATCGCCGACCTGACCGTGATCAACCCGTTCGACTTCTTCGTCGAGGATTATGCGCAGGCGCGCCCGTTCGCCTACGCGCCCGATCTGCGCAGCGACCTCGCCGCCTATTTCGAGACCGAGCCGCAGGGTCCGCGCTTCGAGGCGCTGGTCGCGCGCCACGCCGCCGCCGAGATGCGCTCGATCGACTTCCTGGTCGAGCTCAACCGCGCGGTGAACGAGGGCGTGGGCTACGTCATCCGCATGGAGCCGGGGGTGCAGACGCCCGAGCAGACGCTGGAGACGGGCACCGGATCGTGCCGCGACTCCGCCTGGCTGATGGTGCAGCTGCTGCGCCGGCTCGGGCTCGCCGCGCGCTTCGTCTCGGGCTATTCGATCCAGCTCACCCCCGACGTGGTGCCGGTCGAGGGCCCCAAGGGGGTGGCGCGCGACGTGTGCGATCTCCACGCCTGGGCCGAGGCGTACCTGCCCGGCGCGGGCTGGATCGGGCTCGACGCGACCTCGGGGCTGTTCGCGGGCGAGGGGCACATCCCCTTGTGCGCGACCCCGCATTACCGCTCGGCCACGCCGATCGAGGGCGTGCTGCTCGCGCCGGCGCACACCGATTTCGACTTCACAATGGACGTGCAGCGCATCGCCGAGGCGGTGCGCATCACCAAGCCGTTCACCGACGCGCGCTGGCTTGCGCTCGACGCGCTCGGGCGGAAGGTGGACGCCGACCTGACCGCGCAGGACGTGCGCCTCACCACCGGCGGCGAGCCGACCTTCCTCGCCGCCGAGGACCCCGAGGCGCCCGAATGGAATGCCGACGCGGTCGGCCCGACCAAGGCGGGCTATGCCGATCGCCTGATCCGGCGGATGCGCGAGCATTTCGCCCGCGGCGGGCTGATCCATCACGGCCAGGGCAAATGGTATCCGGGCGAGAGCCTGCCGCGCTGGGGTTATTCGGTCTATTGGCGGCTGGACGGGGTGCCCGTGTGGCGCGACGCGAGCCTGATCGCGATCGACGGGGGCCACGACGTCAGCCAGCTCGACGTCGACGAGGCCGAGCGCTTCCTGAAGGCGA
>CAXUGZ010000231.1:0-3082 GCA_964250685.1 uncultured Sphingomonadaceae bacterium | reverse complement strand
GCCGCTCGGGCTCGCGCGCGGCGAGCGCGTCCGCCACCGACCAGCCGAGCCACGGCGCCAGCGCGGCGTCGACCCGGGCGAGCGCCGCACGGAAGGCGGCGCTCCCCGCCAGCGCGTCGGCGCCCATCCCCGCCCATTGGCTGCCATTGCCCGAGAACACGAACGCCACGCCCCCCGCGACCGCGCCGTTCGCAGCACCCGCTCCCGGCTTGGCGGCGACGAAGGCGTCGAGCGCGGCGATCGTGTCGGCGGGCGCGGCGGCGGGGATCACCAGCCGGCGCTTGTGCTGGCTGCGCCGCAGCGCCGCGCCGCGCACCAATGCGGGGAGCGCCCCCGGCGCGGCCGCGATCGTCGCGCGCCACGTGGCGGCCAGCGCGTGCAGCGCCTCTTCCGATCGCGCGGACAGCAGCAGCGGCGGCAGCGTGTCACCATCCTCGGCGCCGGGCGCGGATTGCGGATCGGGCGCTTCGAGCACCGCGTGCGCGTTGGTGCCGCCGAAGCCAAACGAGTTGATCCCCACCAGCCGCGCGCGGCCGGCCGCGGGCAGGGTGATCGCGCTCGACGCCAGCGCGAGGTTGAGCTCGGCGAACGGGATATCGGGATTGGGCGTCTCGCTGTGCAGCGAGCGCGGCACGATGCCGCGCTCGGCGACGAGCATCGCCTTGAGCAGCCCCGCCATCCCGCTCCCCGCCTCGAGGTGGCCGATATTGGTCTTGACCGAGCCGATCGGCAGCGGCGTGGGCCGGCGCCGGCCGAGCACCGCGCCGAGCGCGCCCGCCTCGATCGGGTCGCCCGCGGGCGTGCCGGTGCCGTGCGCCTCGAGATAGGCGAGATCGGCCGGATCGAGCGCGAAGCGATCGTACACGCTCTCGAGCAACGCCGCCTGCGCGGCCTGATTGGGGAGCGAGAAGCCGGTGGTGCGCCCGTCCGAATTGACCCCCGTGCCGCGAATCACCGCGCGGATCGGATCGCCCGCCGCGAGCGCCGCGCCGAGCGGCTTGAGGATGACGAGCCCGCCGCCCTCGGCGCGGACATAGCCGTCGGCGCGCGCGTCGAACGCGTGGCAGCGGCCGCGCGGGGACAGCATCGACGCCGCGCAGAAGCCGACGAAGCTCTGCGGCGCGAGCAGCAGGCTCACCCCCCCGACCATCGCCATCCCGATCGTGCCGCCGCGGATCGCCTCGCATGCCTGGTGCAGCGCGACCAGCGAGGAGGAGCAGGCGGTGTCGACCGTGAAGCTCGGCCCCCTCAGGTCGAACACGTAGGAGATGCGGTTGGCGAGGCTGCAGAGCGTGACGCCGATCATCGAATAGGCGTCGGTGGTCGGCAGGTCGCCGACATGGAGGTTGAGATAGTCCCATGACGAGCCGCCGACGAACACGCCCACCGGCTCGCCGGCGAGCCGCGCCACGTCGAGCCCGGCATCCTCGATCGCCTCGTAGGCGAGCTCGAGCAGCAGGCGCTGCTGCGGGTCCATCTGCACCGCTTCCCGCGGCGATATGCCGAAGAAGGCCGGATCGAAGCGGCTGACGTCGCCGAGCACGCCCGCGGCGAAGGTATACGCCTTGCCGCGCTGGCCGCGTTCGGGATGGAGCAGTTGCGCCTTGTTCCAGCGATCGTCGGGGATCTCGGTGACCGCGTCGCCGCCCTCGATCAGCAGCCGCCAGAACGCCTCCAGATCGGGCGAGCCGGGCAGGCGGGCCGCCGCGCCCACGATCGCGATCGGCTCGCCCGCGCCGGCGCCGGTCCTGTCGAAATCGTAACGCGATCGGTTCAAACCAGGCTCCGGCCGGCCGCGCCAGCTATACAGGCAATGTCACGGCTATAGCGCACGGGGCGGTGCGGACAAGCGAACACGCAACCGCGCCTGCTGCATCGCAGCGAAGATCGATCCGGTGCCGCATGGCTGATTTAAGTTGTGGAAGCGACGCCGTTTTTGCGGCCTGACAAGTGAGGCTGGCGCGCTGTTCGCGCGCCGGTTCAGCGATGTGCAAGCGCGGATGGTTCATCAAGCGGTTGTGCCGGACGCACGCAATGTGCAATGGGGGCGCTGCTCGCCTGGGCGCGCCGCGCCGGCAGGATCGAAGATTAGGTAGGGCGCGTGGCGAAACGTCAATTTCTGTTCCTCCAGGGCCTGGCGGGGCCGTTCTTCTCCCGGCTCGGCACCGCGCTCGCCCGCGACGGGCACGGCGTGCACCGCATCAATTTCAACGGCGGCGACAAGGTCTATTGGGGCCTGCCCGGCGCTCTGGACTATCGCGGCGGCCGCGCCGGTTGGCCGCGCTTCCTCGATACGGTGCTCGATGAGCGCGGCGTGACCGATCTCGTCCTGTTCGGCGATTGCCGTCCGCTGCACGGCGCGGCGATCGAGGTGGCGGAGCGGCGCGGGGTCCAGGTCCACGTCTTCGAGGAAGGCTATATCCGCCCCGATTTCGTCACGCTCGAGGTCGGCGGGGTGAACGGCCACTCGGCGCTCACGCGCGATCCGCGCGACTATCTGGAGGCGGCGCGCGATCTGCCGCCTTTGCCCGAATTTCCCGGCGTCCCCTCCTCGTTCGCGCGCCGCGCCTATGAGGATCTCGCCTACAATCTCGCCGCGCTCGCGCTCACGCCGCTGTTTCCCGGCTATCGCACGCATCGCCCGTGGAACATCCTGCACGAATATGTCGGCTGGGCGCGGCGGCTGCTGCGCAAGCGGCGCGAGCAGCGCGATTCGGCGGTCACCCTGAGGGCGCTGGAGGCGAGCGGGCGCACCTATTTCGTGTTCCCGCTCCAGCTCGACTGCGACTATCAGATCCGCGTCCATTCGCAGTTCGGGGGGATGCAGCCCGCGATCGAGCAGGTGCTCGCCTCGTTCGCCGCCAACGCGCCGGCCGGCGACGTGCTCGTGGTCAAGGGACATCCGCTCGACAACGGTCTCACCGATTGGGGCCGCCGCACGCGCAAGGTCGCGGCCGATCTGGGGATCACCGATCGCGTCGCGTTCATCGAGCAGGCGGACATCGACGTGCTGGTGCGCGCCGCGCGCGGGGTGGTGACGGTGAACAGCACCACCGGCACGCTTTCGCTGCGCCATGGCGTG
>CAXUGZ010000230.1:0-3087 GCA_964250685.1 uncultured Sphingomonadaceae bacterium | reverse complement strand
AGGCGCAGCGCGCGCGGCGCCTGCGCGAACGGCATGTCGGCGAGGAAGATGAGCAGCTCGCGCTCGATCGGCCGTACCGCCTTCAGCGCGGCGGCCAGGCTGGCGGAGAGCCCGTCGCGATGGCGCGCCGCGCGGACGTGGCGGATGTGCGGATCGCGCGCCGCGCGCACCAGCCGCGCGACGCTGCCGCCGCCCGGCGCGGTGACGACGATCACCCGCCGAACCCCCGTCGCGCGTGCGCGGTCGAGCGCGTGCAGCAGCAGCGGCCTGCCCGCGAGCATCGCCATGAGCTTGTCGCGGCGCCCGAAGCGGCGCGAGCTACCCGCGGCGAGCAGGATCGCGGCGCGCATGGCGACCCGTTCGCTGTACGACCGCCGCCAGCGATACCCCGTTCGTGATGAACGCGTGACCCTTCAAGTCGACAGCGTCCCTAGATCTCGACCTGGCTGCCGAGCTCGACCACGCGGTTGGTGGGCAGCCGGAAGAACTCCATCGCGCTTTCGGCGTTGCGCAGCATCCACGCGAACAGCTTCTCGCGCCAGATCGCCATGCCCGGCCGTGACGAGGCGATCAGCGTCTGGCGCGCGAGGAAGAAGCTCGTTTCCATCATCCTGAACTGCGCGCCGCATTCGGTGGCGTGCTTGAGCGCCGCCGGCACGTCGGGATCCTCCATGAAGCCGTAGCGGATCACCAGCCGGTAGAAGCTCTGGCCCATGTCCTCCATCGTCACGCGCTTGACCCCGGAGACATAGGGCACGTCCTCGATCTTCACGGTCAGCAGGATGACGCGCTCGTGCAGCACCTTGTTGTGCTTGAGGTTGTGCAGCAGCGCGTGGGGCACGCCGTCGGCGGCCGAGGTCATGAACACGGCCGTGCCGGGCACGCGCGTCGCCGAATTGACCGCCGAGCGCACGAACACCTGCACCGGCATCGCCGCCTCGCGCATCCGTTCGATCATCAGCGCGCGCCCGCGCGCCCAGGTGGTGAGCAAGGTGAAGATGACGAAGCCCACCAGCAGCGGGAACCAGCCGCCATCGGGCACCTTGGTCAGGTTCGCGCTGAAATAAGCGAGGTCGACCGTGCCGAGCAGCGCGAGCAGCGGCCCCGCCGCCCACTTGTTCCACTTCCACAGCTGCGCCAGCACGACCGAGACGAGGCACGTGTCGATCAGCATCGCCCCCGTCACCGCGATGCCATAAGCCGAGGCAAGGTTGGACGAGGAGCGGAAGAACAGCACCAGCAAGGTGACCATCACCATCAGCGCCCAGTTGATCGAGGGGATGTAGATCTGCCCCGCCGAGCTGGCGCTGGTATGCTCGATCCGCAGGCGCGGCATGAAGCCGAGCTGGATCGCCTGCTGCGTGACCGAAAAGGCGCCCGAGATCACCGCTTGGCTCGCGATCACCGTCGCCATCGTCGCGAGGATCACCAGCGGCAGGCGCATGCTGTCGGGCGCGAGCAGGAAGAACGGATTGTGGATGATGCGGTGCGCGTCGGCGGGGCTCGCCGCCAGGATCATCGCGCCCTGCCCCAGATAATTGAGCATCAGCGCGGGCAGCACGAAGCTCAGCCACGAGACGCGGATCGGGTTGCGCCCGAAATGCCCCATGTCGGCGTAGAGCGCCTCCGCGCCCGTCACCGCCAGCACCACCGATCCCATCGCCAGGAACGCGCGGACGCCGTCGTCGAAGAAGAAGCGGATCGCGTGCCACGGGTTGAGCGCGGCGAACACGCCCGGCATTGCCAGCACGTTGATGATGCCCAGCACCGCCAGGACGAGGAAATAGACCACCATCACCGGGCCGAACATCAGCCCGACCTTGCCGACTCCGCGCGACTGGATCGCGAACAGGGCGATCAGGATGCCGATCGCGATCGGCAGCACGAGCGGCGCGAAATGGTGGTTCACCACGGTCAGGCCCTCGACCGCGGTGAGCACCGAGATCGCGGGCGTGATCATGCTGTCGCCGTAGAACAAGGCGGTCGCGAACACGCCGAGCAGCACGAGCCCGCGCGTCCAGCGCGCCTTGGTCGAGCCCGAGCGCGAGATCAGCGCGAGCAGCGCCAGGCTGCCGCCCTCGCCCTTGTTGTCGGCGCGCATGATGATCGCGACGTACTTGATCGTCACCACCAGCATCATCGACCAGAAGATCAGGCTGAGCACGCCGAGCACGTTGGCGGGGCTCGGCTCCAGTTTATGGTGCCCGGCGAAGGTTTCGCGGAAGGCGTAGAGCGGGCTCGTGCCGATGTCGCCGAACACCACGCCCACCGCGCCGAGCGACAGGCGCGCCAGGCTCTGGCCGCCGTGCGCGGGCGTCTCCGGTCCGATCGGCGGGGCCAATGCGGCATTCTGCTCGACAGCTGTGCCGGATGTCATGCGAACGCGCACCCTGATCTGCTGACGAGGCCCATTACGTGTCGAGGCCGGTCCCACTCCGGCAGCAGCGGCGGGCGGTTAGCACTTCGATGCCGCGCCCGCAACATGCAGCGCCCCCGGTCACGATCCGGGCCGCCGGGGCGGTCACAGACCCCGCGTCGCTTCGTGCAGGACCGCGGTCAGGCCCCGCCCGCGATCGTAGAGCGGTGCCGCGAGCCCCTCGCACGCCGCCTGCAGCCGCCGATATAAAGCACCGTCCGTCGCCAGGCGGAAGACCGCATCGGCATGGCTTTCCGGATCGTCGGGCCGTGCGGCAATACAGGCGGGCGCCAGCACCTCCAGCGCGGGAACGACGCTGTTGGTGACCAGCGGCCGGCCCGCCGCGATCGCCTGGAGCGCGGTCATCGCCATCCCCTCGGCGAAGTCGCTGCGCGTCGGCACGATAGCGGCGTGCGCGCGGGCGTAGCGCTCAATCAGCGCCTCGGGCGGCGTCCAGCCGGCGATGACGAACACGTCGCCCAGCCCCGCCTGCGCGACCATGGCGCGAAACGCGGGCAGAGCGGGCCCGTCGCCGCACACCACCCATCGCCAACCCGGCCTGGCGCCGCTCGATCGAGGCCGCCATCGCGACCAGATCGAGCAGCCCGTTATTCTCCTCCGCGCGCGCCACGAACAGCAAGGTGAACGGGCGCTGCGCATGGTGCGGCGGC
>CAXUGZ010000229.1:0-3100 GCA_964250685.1 uncultured Sphingomonadaceae bacterium | reverse complement strand
GCCCGGCGAGCGTCACGCCCTCGAAATCCAGCGCGGGCGCGCTCCCGCGCGTGCTGACATAATGCATGGGGCCGATTAGCGGCGGTAGGAGCCGAGGGCAACCTAAGCGCTCTCCCCGCAGGGGAAAGGGAGTCAGCGGCCGCCCGCTCGCCGCGCGCGCTGCCACAGCGCGACTGCGTAGATCGCCACCGCGGTCGCGGCGAACAGGAACCATTGGATCGCGTAGGACAAATGGTTGTTGGGGATCGACGAAGGATCGGGCTGCGCGCTCGGCTGGAGGCCGGGGGCGGGGGTGTCGCTGACGATCATCGGCGAGGGGGGCGGGGGGGTGGCGAACAGCCGCGCCACCAAGGGCGCGTTGCTCGGCAGCCAGGTGATGCGGCCGCGCACCTGCCCGCCGCGCCAGCCGGTGGGTGCCGCGGACGATTGCGAGACGCCCATGTCGACCGCGATGCCGGGGCCTTCCGCGCCGGTGCGGCAGAAGGCGATGTGGCGCCAGCCGGGCTGCTCGCGCGCGGTGCGCCCCGCCTCGGCCTTCCACGACGTCACCTCGAGGCAGAAGGCGCTCGAGCGGCGGTAGAGCATGTCCTCGCGCACCGGGAACATCGCGGCGAAGGGCAGCGGGGGGCGGTCGAGATTGCCCGCATAACGTGCGATCAGCGCCTGCTTCTCGCCCAGCCGGTGGAGCTGCCACACGCCCAGCCGCACCATCAGCAAGGCGGCGAGCGCCACGACGATCGTCGGCACGATGGGCACGCGGCGGCTCATGGCGCCGCGCTGATGCGCCCCTCGCGCGCGGCGTTGCGATATTCGAGCGCGAGCAGCACGCCCTTCAGCGCGCGCAGCGACACCAGGATCAGCCCGAGCGTGATCGCCGGCCACAGCAGCACGTGCACCCACCAGGGCGGCGAAAAGATCAGCTCGACCGCGATCGCCATCCCCGCGACGAGCGCGCCCAAGATCAAGGTGAGGAACGCGGCCGGCCCGTCGCCGACGTTGAACGCGTCGAAATCGAGCCCGCACGCGCGGCAGCGCGGCGCGAACTTGATCCACCCGGCGAACAGCGTCCTGGCGCCGCAGCGCGGACAGCAGCCGCGCACCCCTTCCTTGATGGCGAGCGGGCGGGGCGGGTGGGTGGGCTCGGTCATGGATACGATACCCTGCTCCTTCTCCCCGGCGGGGAGAAGGCTGGGGGTGAGGGGGAGCGAGCGTTCAGCGAGCGTCCCAACCGCGAAGGTTGGGAGCCCCTCACCCAACCCTCTCCCGCCGGGAGAGGGCTAGGCCGTCACCCCGCGTGGAGCGGTGCGCCCCAGCCGCCCCAGACGTAGATCGAGACGAACAGGAACAGCCACACCACGTCGACGAAATGCCAGTACCACGCCGCCGCCTCGAACCCGAAATGCTGCTTGGGGGTGAAGTCGCCCCGGTAGGCGCGCACCAGGTTCACGATCAGGAAGATCGTGCCGATCAGCACGTGGAAGCCGTGGAAGCCCGTCGCCATGAAGAAGGACGAGCCGTAATTCAGCCCTTTGAACGCGAACGGCGCATGCGCATATTCCCACGCCTGGACGCACGAGAAGGTGATGCCGAGCAGGATCGTGCACCACAGCCCCGCGATCGTGCCCTTGCGATCGCCGTGCAGCAAGGCGTGGTGCGCCCAGGTCACGGTCGTGCCCGAGCAAAGCAGGATCAGCGTGTTGAGCAACGGAAAGGCGAACGGGTTGAGCACCTCGATGCCCTTGGGCGGCCACACCCCGCCGACCGCGTCGACGGTCGAGGGGAACAGCGAGAAATCGAACCACGCCCAGAACCAGCCGACGAAGAACATCACCTCCGACGCGATGAACATGATCATGCCGTAGCGCAGGTGGAGCGAGACGACGGGCGTGTGATCGCCCTGATGCGCCTCGCGGATCACGTCGGACCACCAGCTGTACATCGTGAACAGCACGCCGGCGAGACCGGCGAAGAACACCCAGCCGCCGAATGCCACGCTGTGCATCCACATGATCCCGCCCGACGCCATGCCGAGCGCGGAGAAGGAGCCGATCAGCGGCCACGGGCTCGGCGCCAGGATGTGATAATCGTGGCTCTTCGCTCCGGCCATGCTCGGTCCCTCGGGTTAGCGTGTCTCGCGCGCCCCTTAACCCGGCAATTGCGGATGCGCTACCGGGAAGAAGGTGTAGGACAGCGTGATTTCGCTGACCTCGTCCGCCTCCTTGTCCCGCGCGAAGCCGGGATCGACGAAGAACACCACCGGCATGCGCACGCGCTCATGCGGCTTCAGCGTCTGCTCGGTGAAGCAGAAGCATTGGATCTTGACGAAATACTGCCCGGCCTGCGGCGGCGTCACGTTGAACGATGCGGTGCCGGTGATGGTGTGGTTCGTCTGGTTGATCGCGGTGAAGAACGCCATCTGGCGCGCCCCGACCGCGACGTGCTTGATCCGCTCGTCGGGCTCGAAGCTCCAGTCCATGCCGGGCTTGACGTTGGCGTCGAAGCGCACGTCCACCATCCGCCCGACCGCGCCGGGGGCGGTCGCGGTCAGGTCCTCGCGCACCGTGCCGTTCCACCCGGTGGCCTGGCAGAACATGCGGTAGAGCGGCGCGCTCGCGAAGCCGAGGCCGACCATGCCCGCCGCGACCGCCGCCATGGCGAGGCCGGTGCGCGTCTTGGCGCGGCCGAGCGACGCCCCGGCGCTCATCCGCGCAGCATCTTGGCGACCGCGATCGCGAAGAACAGCACCACCAGTGCGCCGAGCGCCCAGCCAGTGATGCGCGCGCGCGCGCGCTGGCGGCGGCGATATTCCTGGTCGAAGCCCGGCGTCATGCGAGCACCAGCCGGTCCGCCACCAACGCGCCGAACAGCACGAACTGGTAGAAGATCGAGAAGCGGAACAGCGCACGTTCGGGCAGCATCAGCTTGGGATCGGTCTCGCGGCTGCGCGCGACGCGCCATGCCAGCAGCACGAACCAGGCCGAGAGCGACAGCGCCACCAGCCCGTAGATCGCGCCGGTCAGCCCCAGCGGCCAGGGCGCCACCGCCACCGCCGCCATCGGCAGCGAATAGAGCAGGACCTGGCGCCGCGTCGCCGCCTCGC
>CAXUGZ010000228.1:2539-3136 GCA_964250685.1 uncultured Sphingomonadaceae bacterium | reverse complement strand
GCTGGCCCTTCTTGCCCTCGAGGCTCTCGATCTGCGCGGTCTCCTCGCCGCAGATGTACGCGCCCGCGCCGCGATGGACGAACACGTCGAAATCATAGCCCGAGCCCGCCGCGTTCGGGCCGAGCAGCCCCTTGTCATAGGCCTGCGCCACCGCGGCGAAGAGGTTCTCCGCCTCGCGGATGAACTCGCCGCGGATGTAGATATAGGCCGCACGCGCGCGCATCGCGAAGCCCGCGATCAGCGCGCCCTCGAGCAATTTATGCGGATCGTGGCGCAGGATCTCGCGATCCTTGCACGATCCGGGCTCGGACTCGTCGGCGTTGATGAGGAGGAAGCTGGGGCGTCCGGGCTTGCTCTCCTTGGGCATGAAGCTCCACTTCATGCCCGTCGGAAAGCCCGCCCCGCCACGCCCGCGCAGGCCCGAGGCCTTGACGTCATCGATGATCTGGTCGGCCCCACGCGCCATCAGCGCCTTGGTGTCGTCCCAGTCGCCGCGCTTCCGCGCGCCCTCCAGCCCCCAATCCTGGAAGCCGTAGATGTTGGTGAAGATGCGGTCGGCGTCAGCGAGCACTGGTCGCCTCCAGCATCTTAACGCGG
>CAXUGZ010000228.1:0-2518 GCA_964250685.1 uncultured Sphingomonadaceae bacterium | reverse complement strand
CCCTGCTCGAGATGCGCCGACGCGGTGAGCCGTCGCTCGACTTGCGACATGCGCTCTTCTAGCCGGTTCATCCGACCGTCCAGCCGTTCCAGATGGATCTCGATCTTGTCAAGACGTGTGTTCAGCCGCCGAAATTGCTCGGCAATGAAGCTCACGACCTCGCCACCTTCACCGTCTTCAGCCATCGCTCACCTCCCCCGTCCCACGAGCTTCTCCGCGGCGAAGTAGACGAACACCGCGAACGCCAGCCCGATGGCGAGCGCGATCAGGCCGATCACGACCTTGAGCAGGAGCACGAACAGCACGATGCCGATGATGATGGCAAGGATCGCGGGCATCAGGCGGGCGCCCCCGTAACGCCCTCTCCCATGGGGAGAGGGTTGGGTGAGGGGTTCCCACCTTCGAGGTTTGGACGCTCGCTGAACGCTCGCTCCCCCACACCCCAGCCCTCTCCCCGGCGGGGAGAGGGAGTGCGGTTGCGCGCGCTCACGAGGTATACTCCTTCAGTACGGTCGGCCCGCCCACCGGCGCGGAGAGGAAGCGATCCACCTGCGGCCCCGGCTTGGGCGTCTCGCCGCGCGCCAGCGCCTCGAGGATCGCGGTGGTGCTGTCGAACGTCAGGTCCTCGTAATTGTCGTCGTTGATCTGCACCATCGGCGCGTTGACGCAGGCGCCGAGGCACTCGACCTCGGTCAGCGTGAACAGGCCGTCGGGCGTCGTCGCGCCCTTATTCAGCCCCCTGGCGTAGCAGGCGTCGAGCACGTCGTCGCTCCCGCGCAGCATGCACGGCGTCGTCCCGCACACCTGCACATGATAGCGCCCGACCGGCGCCATGTTGTACATCGTGTAGAAGCTGACGACCTCCAGCGCGCGGATATAGGGCATGTTGACCTGCTTCGCGACATACTCGATCACCGGCACGGGCAGCCATCCTTGCGTGTTGGTCTCCGCGCCGACCTGCCGCTGCGCGAGGTCGAGCAACGGCATGATCGCCGAATGCTCACGCCCCTTGGGATAGCGCGCCATCACGACCTTAACCTGCGCGGCATTCGCGTCGGTCCACGCGAAATCGCCCCAGCGCGCGCGGGTCTCGGCCTCGTCGGGGGTGTGGACGGCGTCAGACATCGGAACGGCCCCTGGCAGTAGCGTCCGCCAGCATGTGGCGCTGAAAGCCCTCTCCCATGGGGAGAGGGTTGGGTGAGGGGCTCCCAACTTCGAAGTGAGACGCGACGGCTATGCCGCCGCTCCCCCTCATCCCAGCCTTCTCCCCGCTGGGGAGAAGGAGCGCGGTCGCCGCATTCCTCACCGATCGCACTCCCCGAACACGATGTCGGCCGCGCCCAGCACCGCCGTCGTGTCGGCTAGCATGTGGCCCTTCATCATGAAGTCCATCGCCTGGAGGTGGCTGAAGGCGGTCGGGCGGATCTTGCAGCGGTAGGGCTTATTGCTCCCGTCGCTCACCAGATACACGCCGAACTCGCCCTTGGGGCTCTCGGTCGCGACATAGACTTCGCCGGCGGGAACATGGAAGCCCTCGGTGTAGAGCTTGAAGTGATGGATCAGCGCCTCCATCGATTGCTTCATCTCGCCGCGCTTGGGCGGGACGACCTTGCGGTCGAGGCTGGCGATCGGACCCTCGGGCATCTCGGCGAGGCATTGCCTGATGATCCGCGCCGACTGGCGGACTTCCTCCACGCGCACCATGAAGCGATCGTAGCAATCGCCGCGCGTGCCGACCGGCACCTCGAACTCCATCCGGTCATAGACGTCGTAGGGCTGCGCCTTGCGGATGTCCCACGGCACGCCCGCCGCGCGGATCATCGGGCCGGAGAAGCCCCAGGCGATCGCGTCGTTGCGGCTGACGGTGCCGATGTCGACGTTGCGCTGCTTGAAGATGCGGTTGTCCGCCACCAGGCTGATCGCATCCTCGAACAGACGCGGCACGCGCGTGTCGAGCCACTCGCCGATATCCGCCAGCAGCTTGAGCGGAACGTCCTCGTGCACGCCCCCGGGACGGAAATAGGCGGCATGCATGCGCGCGCCGGACGCGCGCTCGTAGAAGTTCATGCAATCCTCGCGCAGCTCGAACAGCCACAGGTTGGGCGTCATCGCGCCGACATCCATGACGTGGCTGCCGAGGTTGAGCATGTGGTTCTTGATGCGCGTCAGCTCGGCGAACAGCACGCGCAGATATTGCGCGCGCAGCGGCACCTCGAGCCCGAGCAGCTTCTCGATCGCGAGCACGTAGCTGTGCTCCATGCACAGCGGCGAGCAATAATCGAGGCGATCGAAATAGGGAATGTTCTGGAGATAGGGCCGCGCCTCGATCAGCTTCTCGGTGCCGCGATGGAGCAGCCCGATATGCGGATCGACCCGCTCGACGATCTAGCCGTCGAGTTCCATGACGAGGCGCAGCACGCCGTGCGCGGCCGGATGCTGCGGGCCGAAATTGATCGTGTAGTTGTCGGCGCCGATCTCGGCATCGCGCGCGGGCGCATCCGATGTGCCGACGGTGATC
>CAXUGZ010000227.1:0-3145 GCA_964250685.1 uncultured Sphingomonadaceae bacterium | reverse complement strand
GCTGCAATCGCACTGCAGAGGTCAGGGGTTCGATTCCCCTCAGCTCCACCAGCCCTCCCCGCGCCGCCCGAACCCCGGGCCTATAGTTCCAGCCGCCACGTCTCGCCCTCCACCGGGGTGCCGAACGCCTCGTGCGTGCGCGTCTCGACGAGGCGGAAGCCGTGCGCGGTATAGAGCCGCCGCGCGCCGGCCAGGATGGTGTGCGTCCATAACGTGATCGCGGTGAAGCCCGCGTCGCGCGCGAAGCCGATGCAGGCGGCGATCAGCGCCTCGCCGATCCCGCGCCCGCGCGCGAAGGGCTCGACATAGAGCAGCCGCAGGCGCGCGCACCCCGCGCCCTCGTCGGTCACGAAGATCGATCCCGCCATCGCGCCGTCGACCTCGGCCACCCAGCATTGCTCGCGGCCAGGCTTGAAGCCGCGCAGGAAGGCGGTGGTGACCTCGCCCTCGATCACCTCGAGCCCCGCGCCCCAGCCATAGGCCTCGCGATACAGGATCGACTGGCGCGCGGCGATCATCCCCATGTCGCCGGTGCGGAAGGTGCGCAGCGTGAACGCGCGCTCGGGCGGGCGCGCGATCACCGCCGTCACCAGCGCGATGCGGTCGACCGCGCGATAGGCGGGCGTTTCCAGCTCCTCGCCGAACACGTCGGGATCGGTCTCGTCATAGCGCAGCGCGCACCTGCGCGCCGCCGCCGCCTCGCCCAGCGCCGCGCGCAACGCGTCCGCCCCGTCGATGATCGCGCTGCCGGTATAGAGGATCACGCGCCCGCCCGGTGCCAGCCGCTCGGTCGCGGCGATGGCGAGATCGAGCGCCAGGCGCGCGCCATGCATCCCCCCGCCGTCGCGATAGGCGCGGCCGTGATCGTCGATCAGATAGGGCGGGTTGATCGTCACCAGATCGAACGCGCCCGCCACCCCGTCGAGCCCCGCGCACAACAGCGGCGCGATCTCCAGCCCGGCGGCGCGCGCGTTGATCCGCGCCAGCCGCAGCGCCGCGGGATTGAGGTCGGTCATGAGGACCTCGGCATCGGCGGACGCCCACCGCGCGACGATCGCGCCCACTCCGGTACCCGCGCACACGTCGACGATGCGCGCGCCCGGCGACAGCGGACGCCGCTCCAGCTCGCCGACGATCGCATCGGCGAAGCGATAGCTGTCGGGGCCGAAGAACACCGCGTCGCGCGCCAGCGTGGGATAGGCGGAGTGGAGATAGAGGTCGCCGCGCAGGCGCGACACGCGCACGCGGCTGCGCGCGCCGTCCGGACCCTCCTCGATCATCCCGCCGTCATGCAGGCAGCGCGCGATGTCGTCGGGCAGCAGCCCGCGCGCGAACGGCAGGCTCCAGCCGAGCGCGTCCTCCAGCGTGCGCGCGCGTGCCCGCTCGGGGCGGGCGACGACGCGCGCGTGTGTCGCGGGGGTGGGGGTGACGAACGCATAATCGCGCGCCTTGAGCAGCCGCAGCAGCGCGAGCAGAGCCGCATCCGCGCCGGCGTCGCCCGCGCTCATCGCCGGGATTGCCCTGCCGGGCGCGCGCGGTACAGGCGGGCGGGGCATGGAGCGCCGGAGCGAGGACGGATGCGGTTCCTGGGCGTCACGGAGACCTGCGACCTCGCTGCCATGTACCTCCGGCTGATCGCCGAGGGGCATGAAGTCAAGGTGGCGATCACCGATCCCGACGCGCGGGGCACGCTCGCGGGGATGGTCGAGCATGTCGCCGACTGGCGCGCCGAACTCGGCTGGGTGCGCGCGGCGGGCGGCGAGGGCGTGATCCTGTTCGAAAGCGTGTCGGAGGGCTTCGGCGCGACGCAGGACGCGCTGCGGCGCGATGGGTATCAGGTGATCGGCGGCAGCGCGCGCGGCGATCGGCTGGAGCATGACCGCGCCTACGCGCAGGAATTGCTCGCCGAGCTCGGCTTCCCCGCCGGCCATGTGTGGGAGTTCGCCGACGCGTCCGCCGCCGACGCGTTCGTCGCCGCGCGGCCGGCGCGCTACGTGCTCAAGCGGAGCGGCGCCGACCACGACGCGGGCGACACCTATGTCGGACGGCTGGGCGACGGGCGCGACGTGCGCGCGATGCTCGCCGCGCGGCGCGGCGGCGGCGCGATCGTGCTGATGGAGCATATCGCGGGGGTCGAGATGGGCGTCGGCGCCTATTTCGACGGGACGGATTTCCTCGCCCCCGCCTGCCTCGATTGGGAGCATAAGAGCTTCTTCGCGGGCGACATGGGCGAGCTGACCGGCGAGATGGGCACGGTCGCGACCTACGACCGCACCGGCCGCTTCTTCGCGCGCACGCTCGCCCGGGTGGCGCCGTGGCTGCGCGGCCACGGCCATGTCGGCTACGTCAACCTCAACACGATCATCAACGAGGGCGGCATCTGGCCGCTCGAATTCACCTGCCGCTTCGGCTATCCCGGCTTCGCCGTGCTCGATCCGCTGCAGGAGGCGGGCTGGGGCGCCTTGTTCCGCGCGATGCTCGGGCGCGGGCCGCGGCGCTTCGCCACGCGCCCCGGCTTCGCGGTCGGCATCGTCGTGACGACCCCGCCCTTCCCGTACACGCGCCGGCAGGTGCCCGAGCCGATCGGCCTGCCCGTGCTGATCGGGGGCCCCGCCGATCCCGACGACGCGCGCCACCTCCATTTCTGCGAGATGGGGCTGGGTGGGGACGGCCTCGTCACCGCGGGCCTCTATGGCTGGACGATGGTGGTGACGGGCGCCGCGCCCACCATCGCCGCCGCGCGCGACGCCGCTTATGCGCGCGCCGCGCGCGTGGTGATCCCCAATGTGCGCTACCGCCTCGACATCGCCGATCGCCTGATCACGCGCGACCATGCGACGGTGGAGGCCCTGGGGCTGCTGGGGGAGGAGTGACGCGTTCGCGGGGTTTCCGGAACGATCAGATCAGGCTTCCCTGCGATCCCGATCGGTGGCTGGCGCGCGTCTCCACCCGCGCCGCGCGACGGTTGATCGGCGCAAGCGGCGGCAGCTTCGGCCCCGTGCCGTGGAACAGATCGGCGGGGGTGAGGATCTGGATGCGCGGGAAGGTCCCGAACTGGGTCTGGTGCATCCCCGCCGCCGCCGCTTCGGCGAGCATCGGCTTGGTCGGCTCGTAGGCGGAGAGGAACAGGCCGTAGGGAAAGCCC
>CAXUGZ010000226.1:0-3154 GCA_964250685.1 uncultured Sphingomonadaceae bacterium | reverse complement strand
CGCGTCCTATGCCGGGCAGCTCGGCGTCACCTCCTCGTCGGGGCCGGGCATCGCGCTCAAGGGCGAGGCGATCGGCCTCGCGATCATGACCGAGCTGCCGCTGGTCATCGTCAACTCGCAGCGCGGCGGCCCGTCGACCGGGCTGCCGACCAAGACCGAGCAGTCCGATCTCTACCAGGCGGTCTACGGCCGCAACGGCGACGCGCCGATGCCGGTCATGGCGGCGCGCTCGGCGTCCGACTGTTTCGAGGTCGCGATCGAGGCGGTGCGGATCGCGACGCAGTACATGACGCCGGTGATGCTGCTGACCGACGGCTATATCGCCAATGCCGCCGAGCCGTGGAAGGTGCCCGACGTCAGTACCTTCCAGCCCTTTCCTGTCGCGTTCCTGGAGGAGCGCCCGGCCGACGGCTTCCTGCCCTATGCCCGCGACGGCAAGGGCGCGCGGCCCTGGGTCAAACCCGGCACGCCCGGCCTCCTCCACCGCATCGGCGGCATCGAGAAGGCGGCTGGAACGGGCAACATCGACTACTCCCCCGCCAATCACCAGCACATGACCGAGGCGCGCCGCGACAAGATCGCGCACATCGCCGTGCCCGACCAGCAGGTCGAGCTGGGCGAGAGCTCGGGCAAGCTGGCGGTGGTGGGCTGGGGCTCCACCTTCGGCCCGATCCACCAGGCCGTCCGCCGCGCCCGCGCGCGCGGCGCGGACGTGGCGCACATCCATATCCGCCACATCTGGCCCATGCCCGCCAATCTCGGCGCGTTGCTGAAGGGTTACGAGCACGTCCTCGTGCCCGAGATGAACACCGGCCAGCTCAAGACCGTGCTCCGCGACCAGTTCCTGGTCGATGCCCGCCCGCTCAACAAGGTCTCGGGCCAGCCCTTCCGCATCGCCGAGATCGAGGCGGCGATCGCAAATTATTGCAGCACGGGCGGCGAGGCGCTGGTCGATGCCGATGCGACCGAGCTGCCTAGCATCGCGGCGGTGAACCTGTGATAGCCATTCCGCCTCAACTTAGCTTCAACTTCCGCGGGGCGCAGGAGCGCCATCGTCGGTGCGCAAGCCTCAACTTAGCCTCAACTTCCATCCGCGTGGCCTGACATGAACGACATGACCCCTTTCCTCTCCAAGCCCAAGGATTGGGAGACCGACCAGGAGGTGCGCTGGTGCCCCGGCTGCGGCGACTATGCGGTGCTCAAGGCCGTGCAGCGGACCATGCCCGAGATCGGCGCCCGGCCGGAGAACACGGTGTTCGTCTCCGGCATCGGCTGCTCGTCGCGCTTTCCTTATTACATGGAGACCTACGGCTTCCACACCATTCATGGCCGCGCGCCGGCGGTGGCGACGGGGGTGAAACTCGCCAACCCCGAGCTCGACGTGTGGATCATCACCGGCGACGGTGATGCGCTGTCGATCGGCGGCAATCACACGATGCACCTGCTGCGCCGCAACCTCGACTGTCAGCTGCTGCTGTTCAACAACGAGATCTACGGCCTCACCAAGGGACAATATTCGCCCACCAGCCGGATCGGCACGCGCTCGCCGTCCACCCCGCTCGGCTCGGTCGATCGGCCGGCCAATCCCTGCGCCTTCGCGCTCGGGGCAGGCGCGCGGTTCGTGGCGCGCGGCATCGACGTTCACAAGAGCCTGCCCACGGTGCTCAAGGCCGCCTACCATCACCGCGGCACGGCCTTCGTGGAGATCTTCCAGAACTGCATCGTCTATAATGACGACGTGTTCGCGCCCTTTACCGACAGGAAGCAGGGTGCCGACGGCGCGCAGCTCTGGGTCGAGCACGGCAGGCCGCTCACCTATGCGGGCGGCACCAAGGGGCTGGCGCTCGATACCGCGACGCTGCAGCTGAAGGTCGTCGCAGGCGACGATCCGAGCATCGTGATCCACGACCAGACCAATCGCGGCCTCGCGCACATGCTGGTCGAGATGCCGTTCGGTGCGTTCCCGATGGCGCTCGGCGTCATCTTCGATGATCCCGCGCCCACCTTCGACAGCGCGGTCGTCGAGCAGAACGCGGCCGCCACCAGGGGCAAGACGCCCGACCTGCAGAAGCTGCTCTCCACCGGCCAGACCTGGATGGTCGACAAGCAGCCGCACGCGCTGTGAGAGGGCTCGCCACCCTCCTCGCGCTCGCTGCGGCGGGTGCCGCGGCCGCGCAGGCGCCTCCGCCCGGCCAGCGCCAGGTCAAGATCAACGTCAGCCCCGCGGGCCAGGCGGTGCTGAAGAAGTATCTCGGCACGCCCGATCCCGCCGTCGCGCAGAAGCTGCAGCAACTGCGCGACGCCGGCCGGCAGATGGCGGCGCTGGCCGACGCGCCGCGGCTCGATCTCGTCCGCCTGCAGGCGCTGATGCGCCAGCAGGAGGCGACCGAGGCGGCGATCCGCCGGCGCGGCAACGATCGCACGATCGCCATGCTGCGCGAGCTGTCGGAGGCCGATCGGCTCAGCTTCGTGCGCAGCCTCCGGGCCGGGCAGGCGATGGCGAAACCCCCCGCCGGCAAGTGACCGGCCGATCTTCCGGCCGGGGTCGGTCGATCGCTGACCGGTTTGGGCATCGCATCCTCGACCGGGTAGACCGCGGCCTCCCGGCAGGCGCGATCGAGGCGACGCTCCCCGACGGGACGCATCGCCTGCTCGGCGGGCGCGGCGCGGGGCCGGTCGCCATCGTCGCGGTCCACCGCTGGCGCGCGCTCCGGCGGCTGGTGACCGCGGGGTCGATCGGCTGGTATCGAGGCTGGCGCGATGGGGACTGGGCCAGCCCCGATCCCGTGCCGCTGTTCGATCTGTTCATGCGCAACCGGGTGCCGCTGGGCCGGGTCGCGCGCTCCGGCGGCGGCCAGCGCCTGCTCGCGCGGTTCGGCCACTGGCTCCGGCGCAACACGCCCCAGCGCGCGCGCGAGAACATCGAGGCGCATTACGACCTCGGCAACGATTTCTACCGCGAGTGGCTGGACGACAGCCTCACCTATTCCAGCGCGATCTTCGCCGCGCCCGGCGAGCCGCTCGAAGAGGCGCAGCGCCGCAAGCTCGACGCCGTCCTCGCCCGCACCGGCGCGGGGACGGGGCAGGCGGTGCTGGAGATCGGCTGCGGCTGGGGCTCGTTCGCCGCCGTCGCCGCCGCGGCCGGGGTGCGCGT
>CAXUGZ010000225.1:2950-3160 GCA_964250685.1 uncultured Sphingomonadaceae bacterium | reverse complement strand
GACGAGCGGCTCGTTCCTGATCCGATGCAGCATCCGTCCCAAGGCGGGCAAGCAGAGCGTGCCGATGACGGCGCAGGAAGGGAACGCTACGATCCCAGCACCAGGAACGACACTCTAACTGAAGTCGCGCGTCTAAGCTGCCCATCGAGGGATGTCCCTCTCAACCAGACCTGCAGACGGGCGGTCAGCGTGCGCGCGCCGGACTCGGTG
>CAXUGZ010000225.1:0-2940 GCA_964250685.1 uncultured Sphingomonadaceae bacterium | reverse complement strand
AGGTTCGAACCCTGTCGGGTGCGGAAGCCAGGTAGTGGCTTTGACCTCCTCAAGCACGGCATAGGTGCGCGTCTCGCGAACGCCGGGCATGGCGGCGAGGATGCCGCCGAGGAACGCGCGATAAGCCGCCATGTCGGAGACGCGCACCTTGAGCAGATAATCGAACCCGCCGGCGACGATGTGGCATTCCAGCACCCCCGGCACCTCGCCGACATGTCGTGCGAAAGCCGCGAACGCATCCTGCGTGGTGCGATCGAGCAGCACCTCGATGAAGATGAGCAGCGCGTGGCCTAGCCGCCCCGGATCGAACAGCGCGGCATAGCCCGTAATGATGCCGCTCACGCGCAGCCGATTGACCCGCTCGAACGAGGTGGCGGGCGACATGCCGACGCGCTGCGCCAGTTCCTGATTGGTGATTCGCCCGTCCACCTGCAGGATTCGCAGGATTCGGAGATCTGGCTCGTCGGGCAGGTAATCTTCGGCGACATTCGGCATCGGCCAGGAGCTTTCGCTAGGTTGGCCTGATTTCCGAAGCGCATTCACCGGCCGCCGCGCTAGTCTCGTCGCACGAGCTGATGAGGAAATGCCGCATGGACGCGCCTTCGACCTGGGACGCACTGGACGATAGCAAGTATCGCGACGAGGCCGACGCGGTGCGCGAGCTGCTCGCACGCCGGCCGCTGGGCAGCGCCCAGCGCGGCGCAATCGTGACGGAAGCGGTCGCGCTGGTCGAGGCGGCACGCGCGTCGACGAAGAAGCAGGGTGTGGTCGAGAGCTTCCTTCAGGAGTTCTCGCTCGGCACGAAGGAGGGGCTGGCGCTGATGTGCCTGGCCGAGGCGCTGCTGCGCACCCCCGACGCCGCCACGCGCGACCGGCTGATCGCCGAGAAGATCGGCTCGGCCGACTGGGCGGCGCATCTCGGGCGCTCCGACAGCCTGTTCGTCAATGCCTCGACCTGGGGGTTGATGCTGACCGGCAAGCTGGTCGATGTCGACGAGGAGGCGAAGCGCGACGCCGGCGGCTGGCTCAAGCGGCTGACGCAGCGCGTGGGCGAGCCGGTGATCCGCCAGGCGGTGGGCGCGGCGGTGAAGATCATGGGCGAGCAGTTCGTGCTCGGCCGCACGATCGACGCCGCGCTCGCGCGCGCCAAGCGCGAGGACACGCTCTGCTCGTTCGACATGCTGGGCGAGGGCGCGCGCACCGCCGCCGATGCTGCCCGCTACGAGAAGATCTATGCGGATGCGATCCATACGGTCGGCACGGCAACGGCGGGCGCGGGGCCGGAGCTGGGCCACGGCATTTCGGTCAAGCTCTCGGCGCTCAGCCCGCGCTACGAGGCGGTCCACGAGGCGCGGGTGTGGAGCGAGCTCTACCCGCGCGTGAAGCGCCTCGCGCTGATCGCGGCGCGCCACGATCTCAACTTCGCGATCGACGCCGAGGAGGCGGACCGGCTGGTGATCTCGCTGAAGCTGTTCGATCGTCTCGCGCGCGATCCCGATCTGGCCGGCTGGAGCGGGCTCGGCATCGTCGTCCAGGCCTATCAGAAGCGCGCGCCCGAGGTCATCGCCGGGCTCGCGAAGCTCGCGCGCGACGCCGACCGGCGGATCATGGTACGGCTCGTCAAGGGCGCCTATTGGGACAGCGAGATCAAGCGCGCCCAGGTCGCCGGCCGGCCGGACTATCCGGTCTATACCACCAAGGCGGCGACCGATCTCTCCTTCCTGGTCTGCGCGCACGCGCTGATCGCGGCGGCGCCGGCGCTCTATCCGCAGTTCGCGACCCACAATGCACACACGCTGGCGGCGGTGCGCCGCATGGCGGCGGACGCCGGCGTCATCATCGAGCACCAGCGGCTCCACGGCATGGGCGAGGCGCTCTACCGCGCCGGCGACGCGCGCTACGGCAAGGCCCGGCTGCGCGCCTATGCGCCGGTCGGCGGGCATGAGGAACTGCTGCCCTATCTCGTCCGCCGGCTGCTCGAGAACGGCGCGAACACGAGCTTCGTCCACGCGCTGCTCGACGAGCGCGTGCCGGCCGATCAGGTGGTGCGCGATCCGATCGGGCTGGTGGAGGCGCAGCCCGACCGGCACCCCAAGATCCCGGTGCCGGGCGAGATCTACGGCTCTACCCGCCGCAACCCGCTCGGGCGCGACTATTCGATGCTGGCGGCGCGCACCGCCGCGCGGCGTGCGCGCGATCTGGCGATGCGCGAGCGCATCGTCGCCGGCCCGATCGTTGGCGGCAAGCTCCGCGCGGGCGGCGGCGCAGCGCTTCTTGTCACCAGCCCGGCCGATCGCACACTGGTGCTGGGCGAGGTGCGCGAGGCGGGCGCGGCCGATGCCGATGCCGCGATCGCCGCCGCGCGCGCCGCGCAGCCGGCGTGGGACCGCGCCGGCGGACGTGCGCGCGCGACCGTGCTGCGCGCGATGGGCGACGCGCTGGAGGACGACATGGACCGGCTGGTCGCGCTGCTGTCGCTGGAGGGCGGCAAGACGCTCGACGACGGCGTCGCGGAGGTGCGCGAGGCGGTCGATTTCTGCCGCTATTACGCGCATCTCGCCGAGCGCCAGTTCGGCGGGGCGACGACGCTCGCCGGGCCGGTCGGCGAGACCAACCAGCTCGAGCTGCGCGGGCGCGGCGTGTTCGTCTGCATCTCACCGTGGAACTTCCCGCTGGCGATCTTCACCGGGCAGATCGTCGGCGCGCTCGCCGCCGGCAATGCAGTGATCGCCAAGCCCGCCGAGCAGACCGTCCTGATCGCGGCCGAGGCGGTGCGGCTGTTCCACCGCGCCGGGCTCGCCCCTGATCTGCTCGCGCTGCTGCCCGGCAACGGCGCGACGCTCGGGCCGATCCTCACCGCCCATCCCGGCATCGACGGCGTCGCGTTCACCGGCGGCACCGAGACGGCGTGGAGCATCAACCGCGCGCTCGCCGCGCGCG
>CAXUGZ010000224.1:0-3160 GCA_964250685.1 uncultured Sphingomonadaceae bacterium | reverse complement strand
GCTCCAGCAGCGCGCGCGCGGTGGCGGGACCGGCGGCGAGCGTGGCGAGGATCGGCCGCACCTGATCGTGCGGGAGCCGCAAATTGTCCGCGAACATGTCGAGCTTGAGGGCCGCGGCGCGCTCCAGATCGCCCGCGCCCGCGCCCGGACGGAGCGACAGCCGCACGTCGAGCCCGAGCCGGTGGCTGGCGAACCCCGCGAACGTGCCGAACGGATCGCCCGTCACCGGATGCCGCGCCGGGCGCGCCGCCGCCTCGGCGCCCGCCCGCCTGATCGCCGCCAGCTCGTCGGCCAGTTCGGCGTAACGCGGCGCCACCACCGCCCAGTCGAAATGCGCGCGCACGCGCCGGCGCCCCGCATCACCCATCCGCCGGCGCAGATCGGGCGAGCGGATCAGCGCCGCGATCGCCCCGGCCGCGCGGCCGACATGGACCGCCGTATGCTGCGAGATGGCGGCGATGTAGTGCTGGTAGCTGCGCAGCGTCAGCGCATGGCTGTCGAGCAGCACGTCGGGCAGCCCGCCCGACGGGCCGATCAGGGTCGGGATCAGGAACCCCTCCTCGCCGTCGCGCACGGTCGAGCGATAGCCGTCCCAGTCCGACACCACCACGGGCAGCCCCGCCGCCATCGCCTCGATCGGCGTGAGGCCGAACGTCTCCTGCGTGTTGTCGACCAGCGAGACGAAGATGTCGGATGCCGCCCACATGTCGGCCACCTTGGCCTGGTCGCTGCCGTCGACGATGTGGAAGCCCACCGACGGGGCGCAGGCGGCGGCGGCGGCGCGGTAGAGCGGCTCCTGCGTGGCGGCGTCGGGGAACCAGCCGACCATCGCGAAATGGACGCGTGCGCCGGTCGCGCCGGTCGCCCTGGCCGCCTCCTCCGCCGCGCGCATCATCGGCTGCGGGAACGCCTTCTCGAAGAACGACAGCCGCCCGACCCACAGCAGGAGGATGTCGTCCGCGCCGATGCCGAGCGCGGCGCGCGCCGCGCGTCCCGCCTGCGGCCGGTCCGCCTGCGCCGCCATCGCCGCGCCGTCCACGCCGAGCGGAATGACCGGCAGATGCGGGCGCGGGATGCGGGCCGCGCCGAAGCGGTCGCGCAGATACCCCTCCCATTCGCCGTACATCGCGACGAACACCTCGCGCACCGCGGGAGAGGTGCAGACCAGCGCGTCCCATGGCTGGACGGGTGCGACGCTCAGCATGGCGTGCGCGTGGCGCGAGGCGGGCGGCCCGAGCGTGTGGATCACGCCGATCAGGCTGTAGCCGCGCTCGCCCGCATATTTGCGCCGCAGCCACGCCAGCTCCTCGATCTTGCCGCTGCCCCGCAGCAGCGTGCCCGCCGCGATCGGCACGGCGGGCGTGAACATGTCGTTCGTCGTGATGCGCGCGGCGCCGGGCGCATCGCCCACCAGCTTGGCGGCGACCTGGTCGGCCGGCACCACCTGCGTCATCAGGAAATCGACCTGTTCCAGCCCCGCATGGCGCACCAGCGCCTGGAACAGGCGGAAATTGGCGACGTCCTTGCCGAAGACGTTGCCCTGGAGCGCGACGCGCGGATCGAGATTGAAGATCGCGAGCCTAGCCGCCACGGCCGCCTCCGTCCCGCGCGTGGCGGGCGACGCGAGGCGTCACGTTCCCGCGATCTTCTTCGCCGCCTCGATCAGCTCGACCGGCATCATCGCGATGATCGTCGAATTGTGCTCGACGCCGATCTCGGTGAGCGTCTGCAGGCGCCTCAGCTCGAGCGCGCCCGGCGTCGCGCCGATCGTCGCGGCGGCGCTGGCCAGCGTCTCGGCGGCGTCGCGCTCGCCCTCCGCCTTGATGATGCGCGCGCGCTTCTCGCGGATCGCCTCGGCCTCGCGGCCGATCGCGCGCTGCATGTTCGCCGGGATGTCGAGGTCCTTCATCTCGATCGAATCGACCACCACGCCCCAATGGTCGCACGCCTTGGCGAGCATGTCCTGGAGCCGCTGGTTGATGAGCACGCGATCCTTGAGCATGCCGTCGAGATCGCTCTGGCCGATGACGTCGCGCATCGCCGTCTCGGCCGCCTGGATCACCGCGCCGGTCCAGTTCTGCACGGTGGTGACGACGCGGGTCGAATCCTTGGCGCGAAACCACAGAACGGCGTTGACCTTGATCGGGACGCCGTCGCGCGTCACCGTCTCCTGCGTCTCGAGCACGCTGGTGATGGTGCGCAGGTCGACCTTCACCACGCGATCGACGAACGGGATCAGCCAGAACCAGCCCGGCCCCTTGGCCTCGCCCAGCCGGCCGAGGCGGAACAGCACCGCGCGCTCATATTCCTGGTTCATGCCGAAGGTCTTGAGCGCGGTGACGAACGCCAGCACGAGCAGCGCGAGCAGCGGAACCCCGATCACGGTGGCGAGCATCGTCCATCTCCTTCGCGCACGGATTGCCTGCGCGCGGAAAGTCCCTACTCCGCAACGGCATGACGCACCAGATTCACATCGTCGGCGGCGGGCTCGCCGGATCGGAGGCCGCGTGGCAGCTCGCCGAGGCGGGGATCGCGGTGCGCCTGTCCGAGATGCGCGGGATTGAGCCCACCCCCGCGCACCACACCGATGCGCTCGCCGAGCTGGTCTGCTCGAACAGCTTCCGCTCGGACGATCCCGAGCACAATGCGGTCGGGCTGCTCCACGCCGAGATGCGCGCGCTGGGATCGCTGATCCTGCGCCAAGCGGACGCGCACCGCGTGCCCGCGGGATCGGCGCTGGCGGTGGACCGCGAAGGCTTCGCCGCCGCCGTGACGCGCGCGATCGAGGCGCACCCGCTGATCGACCTGCGGCGCGAGCGGATCGATACGCTGCCCGACGGCCCCACGATCATCGCCACCGGCCCGCTCACCGCGACGGGCCTCGCCGAGGCGATCCGCGCCGAGACGGGCAAGGACGCGCTCGCCTTCTTCGACGCGATCGCGCCGATCGTGCACCGCGAATCGATCGCGATGGAGGTCGCCTGGTTCCAGTCGCGCTGGAACAAGGGTGAAGGCCACGATTATATCAACTGCCCGATGAACCGGGACGAGTATCTCGCCTTCCACGCCGCCTTGCTCGCGGGCGAGAAGAGCGAGTTCCGCGAATGGGAGCGCGACACGCCCTATTTCGAGGGCTGCATGCCGATCGAGGTGATGGCCG
>CAXUGZ010000223.1:0-3172 GCA_964250685.1 uncultured Sphingomonadaceae bacterium | reverse complement strand
AGAGCGGCGAGGATCGCGGCGCCGCAGATGATGCTTGCCGTCGCCTTGGGGAAGCCCGACGTGACGACCAGATATTTCTGCATGTAGGTGGTGTAGGTATAGAAGGCGACGTTGGTCCCCATCGCCAGCCCGAACGCGATCAGCGTGTGGCGGCGATGATGGCGCCACAGCTCGCCCACGCCGCCCCTGGCGCGCTCCCCTGGATCCTCGCTGACGAATGCCGGGGTCTCGGCGATCCGCCGCCGGATCAGGAACACGCCGAGCGCGAGCGCCGCGCCCGCGACGAACGCCACGCGCCAGCCCCATGCGCCGAGCGCGGCGTCGCTCACGCCGCCCGCCTGCATGCCGATCAGCAGCGCGAGCGCGAGCAGCTGCCCGCCATAGAGCGTGACATATTGGAAGCTCGACCAGAAGCCGCGCCGCCCCGCCGGCGCCATCTCGCTGAGATACGTCGCCGCCGCCCCATATTCGCCGCCGAGGCTCAGTCCCTGGATGATCCGGGCGAGCATCAGCAATGCCGGCGCGGCGAGCCCGATCGTGGCGAAGGGCGGGGTCAGCGCGAGCAGCAGCGAGCCGCCGCCCATCATGCCCACCGACCAGGCGAGCGCGGTCCGCCGCCCGTGCCCGTCGCCAACGCGCCCGAGCAGCCACCCGCCGATCGGCCGCATCAGGAAGCCCACCCAGAAGATGCCGCTGGTGGCGAGGAACTGCGCGGTCTGGTCGGTCCCGGGAAAGAACGCCTTGGCGAAATAGAGCGAGAAGGCCGAATAGACGTACCAGTCGAACCACTCGACCAGATTGCCCGCCGAGCCGCCGAGGATCGAGCGCAGCGGGCCCGCGCGGGTGCCAGCGCGGCTCATCGTGCGCCGAACAGCCCGAGCGCCGCGATCTCGTCGGCATCGAGCGCGATCCCGAACATCAGCCCCAGCCGCATGCGATAGACGCGCGGATCATCGATCTCGGCCGAGGTCTCGCCATCGCCGGCGCGCCGGTGATAGGCGCGGTCGGTGAGGCTGGCGAACCCGCTCGGCAGCACCAGGCTGACGCTGCGCCGTCGCGTGAAGCGGCTGTCGCGGGCGGTCGAGGTCCACAGGTTCGACAGCGCCAGGTCCGCGGGGAAGACCGGCGCCAGCGTGAAGCTGTATTGCGGCTGCCACGTGCCGCCCCCGATGGTGCGGTCGAGCATCCAGCCGTGCAGCGGATCGCGGCCCAGCCGATAGGTCGCGCCGTCGGGCGTCGCGGCGATTTCCCCGTCGGCGAGCGGGATCGGCGGCACGTAGCTTCCGCCGAAGCCCGCGTCGGCGATCCACTCCTGCCCGTCGATCGTGACGAGGCTCAGCGCGTGCGTCAGCGGCGGCACCGCATCGTGCGCGCCGAGCCATACGCGCGCCAGCAACGGCCGCACCGCGACGCCGAGCGCGGCGAGCGCATCGCCGAACAGGCGGTCATGCTCGAAGCAATAGCCGCCGCGCCCCGCGGTCACGAGCTTGGCGAACACCGCGTCGCTGTCGATCGCGATCTCGCGGCCGAGGAAGATGTCGAGGTTCTCGAACGGGATCGCCAGCCGGTGCGCGCGCTGCAGCGCGATCAGCCCGGCGGCGTCGGGCGCGGGCGGGCGCGGCAGCGCGATGCGCGCGAGATAGGGAGCGAGTTCGAACGGCATGGCGGCCTTACGTGATGCGGCCTCGCGCCGGCCGTCCTACGAGGAGGCGCTTACCATTCCACGCCGCCGCCGCGCGCGCAACCGCGTGACGAACGCGGCCGCGCTTCCTATCTGCGAACGATGACGACCCGTTTCGATGCCCTGCCGCAGCGCCGCGCGATCATCGATCGGCGCGCGCTCGCCGATGCGCTCGCGGCGCTGGACGGCGACGGCAATGCGGCGTTGCGCGCGGCGGCGACACCGCTGCTGCGCGGCGCGCTCGACGCCGGGCGCGCCGAGATCGCGACGCGGCTGGCGGCGCATCCCAGCCGCGGCAGCGAGACCGCCGCCGCCTACGCCTTCCTCACCGATCAATTGCTGCGGCTGGTGTTCGATTTCACCGTCGGGCGGCTCTATCCCAACAGCAACCCCACCGCCGCCGAGCGGCTGACCCTGATCGCGGTCGGCGGCTATGGACGCGGCGAGATGGCGCTGCACTCGGACGTCGACATCGCCTTCATCACGCCCTGGAAGCAGACCGGCTGGTGCGAGCAGACGATCGAATCGATCCTCTATTCGCTGTGGGACCTGGGATTGAAGGTCGGGCATTCGAGCCGCTCGCTCGACGACATGGTGCGCATGGCGAAGAGCGACCTCACCATCCGCACCGCCCTGCTCGAGGGGCGCTACGTCTGGGGCGATCAGGCGCTCCATGCCGAGGCCGCGCGCCGCTTCGACGTCGAGGTGGCGAGCGGCACCGCGCGCGCCTTCGTCGCCGAGAAGCTCGTCGAGCGGACCCAGCGCCACGCGCGGATGGGCGACAGCCGCTACGTCGTCGAGCCCAACGTCAAGGAGGGCAAGGGCGGGCTGCGCGATCTGCACACGCTCTTCTGGATCGGCAAATACGCCTATGACGTGCGCCATGTCGGCGAACTGGTCGATCGCGGGCTGCTCACCGCGCAGGAACTGCGGCGCTTCCGCCGCGCCGAGAACTTCCTGTGGGCGGTGCGCTGCCACCTCCACATCATCGCGCGCCGGGCCGAGGACCGGCTGACCTTCGACGTCCAGTCCGAGATCGCGGGCCGGATGGGCTACAAGCCGCGCCCCGGCCGCACCGCGGTCGAGCGCTTCATGCGCCATTACTTCCTCACCGCGAAGGAGGTGGGCGACCTGACCGCGGTGTTCCTGGCGCATCTCGACGAGGCGTTCGCGCAGCGCGGCCGCCGCTTCGGGCTGCCGATCGTGCGCCGCCGCCCGCGCAAGCTCGAGGGCTTCCTGCTCGATCGCGGGCGCCTCGCGATTCCCGACGACGGCTTCTTCGCCGCCGATCCGCTGCGCCTGATCCGCCTGTTCGCATTGGCGGACAGGCACGAGGTCGAGATCCACCCGCTGACGATGCGCGCGGCGGGACGCGACGCGCGGCTGATCGGTGCCGCGCTGCGCGAGGATGGCGAGGCCAACGCGCTGTTCCTCGATATCCTCACCAGCCCGCGCCACCCCGAGCGCGTGCTGCGCTGGATGAACGAGGCG
>CAXUGZ010000222.1:0-3177 GCA_964250685.1 uncultured Sphingomonadaceae bacterium | reverse complement strand
ATGCCGATCCCGGGCACCGCGGCGCGGATCGCGCTGGTCGCACGGCACATCAGATTGTCCGGATTGAGCGCCTCCTCGCCGCCCGCGCTGCGCAGCCCGCGCGGCGTGTTGGGGAAGAGCGCCACGCACGGGATGCCGAGCGCGTGCGCCTCGCGCGCGCGCGCGAGGATGCCGTCGACCGACCAGCGCGACACGCCGGGGAGCGATGCGATCGGCTCCTCGACGGCATCGCCCTCGGTCACGAACAGCGGCCAGATCAGGCTGGCGGGCGTCAGGATCGTCTCGGCGACCATCGCGCGGCTCCATGCGGCGGCGCGCGTGCGGCGCAGGCGGAGCGCGGGGTAGGGGGCGTGGACCATGCGCGTCTTCTACGGCCTGTTCGGCGCGGGTGGAAGCGGCGGCGCGCGCCGGGCGATATTGGCGGGGGGCAGATCGCTCCGGCACCGAAACGGCGGCGCGGCGTTGAGCCTGGCGTGACCCGCACGCTTCCCCGCGCCGCCGCGCTCATCGTCAATGCGCGGTCGCGCAAGGGGCAGCAGGCGTTCCGCGAGGCCTGTCGCCTGCTGCGCGCGGCGGGGGTCGAGCTGATCTCGTCGGAGGCAGTGCGCGATCCCACGACGGTGCCGGCCAAGGTGCGCGCGGCGGTCGCGGCGGGCGCGCCGATGGTGATCGTCGGCGGCGGCGACGGGTCGCTGTCGTGCTCGGTCGATCACGTCGTCGGCACCGATACGGTGTTCGCGCTGCTCCCGCTCGGTACCGCGAACAGCTTCGCGCGCACGCTCGGCATCCCGCTCGACATGGCGGGCGCGGTCGAGGTGATCGCGCGCGGCCAGGCGCGCGCGATCGATCTCGGCATGATCGACGACGATTATTTCGCGAACTGCGCCGCGATCGGCATCTCGCCGCTGATCGCGCAATCGGTGCCGCACGGGCTCAAGAAGTGGCTCGGCCGGCCCGGATATCTCGGCTGGGCGGCGATCCAGCTGGCGCGCTTCCGCCCGTTCCGCCTGACGGTGGGTGAGGAGACGCTCGACGCGCTCGAGGTGCGCATCGCCAACGGCGCCTATCATGGCGGGACCGAGCTGGTCGATACCGAGGTGGACGATGGCGCGATCGTGATCCAGGTGATCGAGGGGCGCAGCCGCGCGAAGCTGCTGTGGAGCTGGGGGATGAGCCTGTTCGGGCGCGACCGCGCGCGCCGCACGGTGCGCGAGTTTCGCGGTCGCGCGTTCAGGATCGCGACCGATCCGCCGCTGCCGATCTCGATCGACGGCGAGGTGCTCGCGACCACGCCCGTCACCGCGCGCGTCGCGCGCCGCGCGATCCTGATGGCGATGCCCGGCTGATGGCCGAGATCGTCAACCTCCGCCGCGCGCGCAAGGCGCGGCAGCGTGCGGCGGCGGAGCGCGCCGCCGCCGAGAACCGCGCGCGCCACGGCCGTACCGGCGAGCAGCGCGCCGTGGAAGAAACCGAAGCGGCGCGCGCGGCGCGGCAACACGAGCAGCACCGCCGGGAGGAGTGACGCTCGTCCGGGCGCGGCCGAAGCGGCCTTCGTTCAGTGGAGCGGCACGACGCGAGCGATCAACGATGCCGCCAGCGTCAGCATCACGATGCCGACGAACGCATCGAGCACGCGCCAGGCCGCCGGTCGGGCAAAGATCGGCTTGAGCAGACGCGCGCCGAACCCGAGAGCGGCAAACCATGTGAAGCTCGCCGTCGCGGCGCCCGCCACGAAGATCGGGCGGAGATCGGCCGGCTGGGTCGATCCGGCCGTTCCCATCAGCAGCACCGTATCGAGGTAGACGTGCGGGTTGAGAAAGGTGAACGCCGCCGCCGCCGCCAGCGCGCGGCCGAGCGTCACGCGTGGTGCATCGCCCACCACCATCGCGTCGGGTGCGGCCATCCGACGCAGGGCTTTGATGCCGTACCAGCCGAGGAACGCGGCACCGCCCAGCGCCAGGGCGGTATCGAGCCGGGGGATGGCGGCAAGGAAGGCACCGACCCCGCCGACCCCCGCGGCGATCAGCAGCGCGTCGGCACAGCCGCAGAACAACACGATCGCGCCGACATGCTCGCGCCGCAGCCCCTGCCGCAGCACGAACAGATTTTGCGCGCCGATCGCCACGAGGAGCGCCACGGACAGGAAGAAGCCCGAGGCGAACGGGGAAAAGATGCTCGACATGGCAGCGCCTTGGCGAGGTTTCGGGCGTAAGGGAAACGTGTTATTCTAAGCGTGGTGAAGCATCGCTTCATCGATGCTGGATTATCCTTCGATCGCGGCGGTGGCAGCGGTGGCGCGCGAGGGCCCGTTCGAGCGGGCCGCGACCGCGCTCGGCATCACGCCTTGGGCGGTGTCGCAGCGCGTGCGGGGGTTGGAAGAACGGCTGGGGGCGATCCGCCTCTCAAGGCCATGGTTGCGGCCGCCGGTGCATCAGCTTCCGGGAAAGCCCGCTCACATATCGTCGTCGTCCTTGTCGGGGCCCGCCATCAGCGCCTCGCCGACTTGGGCGGCGTTGCCGCGGATCGCTTTCTCGAGCCGGGCGCAGACGTCGGCATTCTCGCGCAGATAGACCTTGGCGTTCTCGCGGCCCTGGCCGATCCGGATGCTGTCATAGCTGAACCACGCGCCCGATTTCTCGACCATCCCGGCCTTGACGCCGAGATCGAGGATCTCGCCGACCTTGCTCACGCCCTCGCCGTACATGATGTCGAACTCGACCTGCTTGAACGGCGGGGCGACCTTGTTCTTGACCACCTTCACGCGCGTGGTGTTGCCGACGATATCGTCGCGGTCCTTGATCTGGCCGGTGCGGCGGATATCGAGGCGGACCGAGGCGTAGAATTTCAGCGCGTTGCCCCCGGTGGTGGTCTCGGGATTGCCGTACATCACGCCGATCTTCATGCGGATCTGGTTGATGAAGATCACCAAAGTCTTGGAGCGCGAGATCGAGCCCGTGATCTTGCGCAGCGCCTGGCTCATCAGCCGCGCCTGGAGGCCGACATGGCTGTCGCCCATTTCGCCCTCGATCTCGGCGCGCGGCACGAGTGCGGCGACCGAATCGATCACCAATACGTCGATCGCGTTCGAGCGCACCAGCGTGTCGGTGATCTCCAGCGCCTGCTCGCCGGTGTCGGGCTGCGACACGATCAGCTCGTCGATGTTGACGCCCAGCTTCT
>CAXUGZ010000221.1:0-3187 GCA_964250685.1 uncultured Sphingomonadaceae bacterium | reverse complement strand
CGGATCACGTGGCGCAGCAGATCGGCATAGCTTTGCGACGCCACATAGACCCGGCTGAACCGATCATATTCGTCATAGCCGACCTGGTCGGGGTGGCTGATGTTCCACATCAGCGCGAGCTGTCCCGGGCGCGGCACGTAGGGAACGAGGCCGCGCAGCACGATCGCCACATCCTCGTGCGCGAGCGAGCGGCGGTGCCACTCGCCCCGGAAATCGACATGCACCTCATGCCCCAGCGCGCGGATCGCCTCCGCCAGCGAATCGGCGAAATGCCAGTCGCCCCAGGCGGCCTTCTCATCCTCGGGCGCGGCGATCTTGATCGCCACCACCAGCCGCAGGCGCGCGAGGAACTCGGGCGTGCCGATCGCGAGGTCGTGGCGGTGCTTGGTCCACACCAGCCGCTGGAAGGCGGCGGGCTCCAACGTGGTGACGCGCGCCGTGCCCGCCTGGCCGTCGGCATAGTCGCAGCCGACGAACGGCGCATAGCCGATCGCGCGGTCCCGGCCGATGCGCAGGATCAGGTCCCAATCGACCATGCGGCGTAATCTGGGATCGAACCCGCCGGTCGCATCGATCAGCGCGCGCGCGTGGCAGAAGGCGTTGAGATCGATGTAATTCTGCTCAAGGCACGCCTCCCAGTCGAACGTGTCGCCGCGATAGCCGGTGAGCTGCCCGGCCTCATCACGCAGGCTGATCGCGCTATACGCCGCCTCCACCCCCTCGGCGGCGACGAAGCGCGTCATCACCTCGAGGAACCACGCGGTCCAGCGATTGTCGCTGTCGAGATAGGCGACCAGCTCGCCGCGCGCCTCCGCCAGCCCGCGATTGCGCGCCGCCGAGACGCCGCCATGCGCCGCCGCGATCAGCCGCACGCGAGGGTCGGCGAGGAAGGGCGCGACCGCCTCGCGCGTCGGATCGGTCGAGCCGTCGTCGACCACGATCAGCTCGAAATTGGCGTGCGTCTGCGCGAGCACCGATCGGATCGCCGCCGCGATCGTCGCCGCGCGATTATAGGCGGGCATGATTACCGAGACGAGGCATCCGGCGGCGCGCGCCGCGGTCGCGGGGGGCAGATCGGCCATGCGGCGCAGGAAGGCGGCCTCTGCGGCGACATCGAAGCTGCGATAGAAGCGGCGCGGACGCTGCTCGGGTTCCTCGCCGGCCCCGGCGCGGGGCGCCACGCCCACCCGCCCCTCGGCCGCGCCGGCATGGAGGAAGTGGCGCAGCGGATCGCCGGGCACGTCGCCATAAGCGCGGCGGTAATAAGCGCCGTCGAACAGCGGGCTGGTCGTGCGCCCTTCGGCGGCGCCGTGGAGGATATAATGGTGCAGCGGGTGCATCCCCGCCGCCGCCACATCGGCATGGACGCGATTATACCAGCGGCTGGAGAAATAGGGGTTGGGATCGAGCGCGTCCCCGTCGCTCGCGTGGCGGATATAATGCGCAAGCGGGTTGCGCGCGGCGATCAGCGCGGACAGCGCTTCGTCGGGCGGGGTCGCCGCGCCTTCGCTCGCCTGGTGGAGCGCGAGCGTCTCCAGCATCGGCTCGCGATCGGGTTCGCCCGGCGCGGCGACGATGCGCAGCCCACCCGCGTAGCCGACCAGGCCGATCGCGCCCGCATCGGCGAGCGGCGCGAGCCCGAACAGCCGCTCGATCGCGTGCGCGAGCGTGCCGTCGCGCTCGGCATGCCCGCCGGTGAAGTCGGCGAGCGCGGCGACGCGCGCGAGCAAGGCCGGCCGCACCCAGAAGAAGGTGCCCGCGAAGAACCCCCAATCGGCGAGCGGGTACATCGGCGCGAGCAATTGCGGGGCGAGCGCGGACAGGATCTCGGCATTGCGGAACTGGTGAGCGGCGGCCGACTTGTAGAGCGGGGCGGGCCCGACCAGCATCAGATCGGGCCGTTCGGCGAAGGCGGCGAGGATGCGCGTAACGAGCGTGTCGTCGGCGATCAGCCCGTCATAGGCCATGCCGCGCCACACCTCGGCAAAGCCCGAATCGCCCTTCTTGGTGTGGAGGTGGCAGATCGCCCCGTAATCGTCCTCGGCGATCAGCGGGAGCAGATGGAGCAGGGGGCCGATGTCCCACCCGCGATTGGGCACCGCGATCCGCCGCACGACGCCGGGCAGCCGATCGAGCGCGCGATCGACCGCCGGGTCGAGCGCGCCGACATGCGTCGCCAGCACGTCGATATCGGCCCGGCCGAGGCGCGCCACCCGCTCGATCAGCTCGAGCGCGACGTCGGGGTAGAAGAGGTGGAGGTGGATCGCCGCGCGCATCAGCGCGTGCCCCCCGCGCCGGGCAGGCGCCGCGCCATCTGCCGCGCGTAGAAGCCGGTGTCGAACAGCGGGTTGGGATCGTAGCCGCGTGGGCCGCCGATGCGTAGATAATGCTCGATCGGCTCCATCCCGCTCGCCGCCGCGTCGGGATAGCGCCCGAGATACCAGTCGATGTCGAACAGCCCGCTGGCGCGGATCAGATCGGCGTCGGCGGCCTGCGACGGGGGGACGGGCGCGGACGTCCCTGCGGGTGCGTCGCGAGTGGGCGCGGTTCCGGCGCGGCGATGGCGCAGCTCGTCATGGATGATGTCGCCCTCCAGCCACGGCGCCGCGTCGAGCAGCGCATAGGCGCGGTCGAGCGCGGCGCGCGCCTCCGCGTCGTCGCGCCCGAGCAGGGCATGCAGTCCCGCCTCGACCGCGCGCACGATGCCGCCAAGCGGCTCCTCCAGCGCGGCGGGGCTGGTCGCGCGGTGGTGGCGCAGCGCCGGATCGAGGAAGCCGGCGATGCGCTCCGCCTGCTCCGCATCGGGCACCCAGCCGTCGCGTCCGGCGAGCGGCGCGACCGACGCGACCACGCGCCGCCAATCCTCCAGCAGCGTGCCGTAATCGACCGTCGCGCGCATCATGCCGCGCGTCGCGCGCTCGGCGTCGATCATGTGGCGCAGCCACAGCAGATGCGCGTAGGCGCCGGTGGTGCCGTCGCGGCGCGCGAGCGATTGCGCGATCTCGGCCGGCGCGCGCAGCATCAGCAGGGCGCGCGGCTCGATCCCCATCTCCGCCAGCACGCCCGCGATGACGGGGACGCAGCGGCACTGGCGCGGGTCCTTGATCGCCAGCAGGGGCGCCGCGCCCCAGCCGCGCTCGATCGCCTCGCGCATGCGGCTGCGGCGCGAGGCGAGCGCGGAGACGCC
>CAXUGZ010000220.1:1141-3196 GCA_964250685.1 uncultured Sphingomonadaceae bacterium | reverse complement strand
ACGATCGCCGCGCGCGCGCCGGAGGCGGGTTGGGCCGTCGCGAAGGCGGGCCGTTAGCAAGCCGCCAACGCCATGTAAACAGCGTCGCTCGGCTCAGCGCACGCGGGCGTCGGCGTGGCGGTCGATCGCCATCAGCAGGCCGAGGCAGATCAGCACGGTCATCATCGCCGATCCGCCGAACGACACCAACGGCAGCGGGATGCCCACCACCGGCGCGAGGCCCATCACCATCAGCAGGTTGATCGCCACGTAGAGGAAGATCGTCGTCGCGAGGCCGCCGGCGGCGATGCGGGCGAAGCGCGTCGCCGCGCGCAGCGACACGCGCAGCCCCCAGCCGACCAGCAGCACGAAGCCGAGGATGATGCCGATCCCGCCCAGCAGCCCCCATTCCTCCGCCATCGTGGCGAACACGAAATCGGTGTGGCCCTCGGGCAGGTAGCCAAGATGGCTCTGCGTGCCGCGGAGCAGGCCCTTGCCCGCGATGCCGCCCGATCCGATCGCGATCTTGGACTGGATGATGTGATAGCCCGCGCCGAGCGGATCGCTCTCGGGGTTGAGGAAGATCTCGATGCGGTTGCGCTGGTAATCGTGCATCACGTGAAGCGCGACGGGCGTCAGCAGCGCCGCGCCCGCGGCGGCGATCGCGAACAGGCGCAACGGCACCCCGGCGAGAAACATCGTCGCGACCCCGCCGAACGCGATCATCAAGGCGGTGCCGAGATCGGGCTGCGCCAGCACCAGCAGGAACGGGGCCCCGATCAGGATCGCCGCCGGCCATATCGCGGAAAGGCGCCGGATCTGCCCGGCGGGCAGGTGATCGTAGAAGCGCGCCAGCGCCAGCACGATCGCCGGTTTCATCAGCTCGGACGGCTGCAGGCGGATGACCTTGAGATCGAGCCAGCGCCGGCTCCCGCCGCGCACCACGCCCAACGCCTCGACCCCGAGCAGGAGCATTACGAGGATCAGGAAAGCGGGCCACGCGATCCCCTTGAGCTGCGCCTCCGACAGCCGCGACAGCAGGATCGCGCCCAGCAGGAACCCGCCGAAGCGGATCCCTTGGGGCAGCGCCCACGGCATGAGACGCCCCCCCGCCGCCGAATAGAGCACCACCAGCCCGAAGCCGGTCAGCGCCGTCACCAGCAACAACATGCCCCAGGGCAGGCGCGCCAGCGGCGCGGGGACGAGCGAGCCGCCGCTCAATCGGGCTCCTCCGCATTGGCGGGGGGCGATGCGGCGTCGGCGGCGGCGCGCGCCGCCCGCCAGCGCGCGGTTTCGGCGGCGAGGCGGCCGGCGATGTCGCCCCCCCACCCCTGCTCCAGCCCCGCGAGCGCCGCCATCGCGCGATCGGGGGCGAACAGCCACGTCATCACGTCGCGCGCCACCTGCGCGGCAGCGGCGCCGTGATTGCCATGCTCCAGCACGACGCCGATCGCGTAACGGGGGGTGTCGGCGGGCGCGAAGCCGATGAAATGGCCGTGATCGCGATACTTCCACGGCAGCGCCTCGCTGTTGGTGCGTCCCGCGTTGCGATCCGCCATCGAGATGCGGCGAACCTGCGCGCTGCCGGTCTTGCCCGCCATCTCGATCCCCGCGACCGGCAGCCGCGCGCTGCCCCCGGTGCCCGCACCGCCGGTGTTGATCACGTCGCGCATCCCCGCATGCACCAGCGTCAGATGGCTGTCGGGGATGTTGAGCGAGGGCCCCTGCGGCGCGTAGCGGCGGTTGGCGATCAGCCGCGGCGCGAGCGCGTGGCCGCTGGCGATGCGCGCCGCCATCACCGCGAGCTGGAGCGGATTGACGAGCATATAGCCCTGCCCGATCGCGGCGTTGACCGTGTCGGCGATGGTCCAGGAATGCTTGGTGCGGCGCAGCTTCCACGCGCTGTCGGGCACGGTGCCGTAGCGCTGGTTGGCAAAGGGCAGGTCGAACCTCTCGCCCAGCCCCAGCATCCGCAGCGCCGGCGCCAGCCGGTCGTAGCCCAGCCGCCGCGCCATCTCGAAGAAATAGACGTCGCAGCTCTGCGCGATGGCGTTGCGCAGATCCATCGCGCCGTGG
>CAXUGZ010000220.1:0-1131 GCA_964250685.1 uncultured Sphingomonadaceae bacterium | reverse complement strand
GCTGCGGGGTGATCGGCAGGTCGAAGCGTTCGCCGAGGCCGAGCGCGCGCGCCATCGGGGCGATCTTGTCGATGCCGATGCGGCGGCCCATCGTGTAGAAATAGACGTCGCAGCTCTGCTGGATCGCGCGGTGCATGTCGACCGGGCCGTGGCCGTGATGGCGCCAGCAGTGGAACACGTTGTTGCCGACGCGGTAGCCGCCCGCGCAATGCACCGTCTCGGCGGGATCGACCCCCCAGCGCAGCAGGGCGAGCGCGACCATCGGCTTGACCGTCGATCCGGGGGGATAGAGGCCGAGCACGGCCTTGTTCATCAGCGGCAGATGGTCGTCCCCCGACAGCATCGCCCATTCGGACTGGCTGATCCCGTCGGAGAAGCTGTTGGGATCGTAGGACGGCATCGAGCACAGAGCGAGCAGCCCGCCGGTGGCGAGATCGATCACGCCGACCGAGCCGCTGCCGGGGCCGAGCCGCCGCGCGACATAGTCCTGCAGCCCCGCGTCGATCGTCAGGCGCAGCGTATGGCCCATCTGCTCGGGTCGCGTGGTGAGATCGGCCACCAGCCGGCCGTGCGCGGTGACCTCGGTTCGCTTGGCGCCCGCGCGGCCGCGCAGCCACGGCTCCATCGTCCGCTCGAGCCCCTCCTTGCCGACGCGGAAGCCGGGGGTGATCAGCAGCGGATCGTGCGTGCGCTGATACTCCTCGGTCGAGGCGGGGCCGACATAGCCGACGAGGTGGCCGACCGCCGGGCCGAGCGGGTAACTGCGCGAAAAGCCGCTCGACGGCGCGACGCCGGGCAGCTCCGCCTGGCGCAGGCTGACCGCGGCGAAGCGCTCGTAATCGAGGCCCTCGATCACCGGCACCGGCTGATAGCCCGGCGACTTGTCGAGCGCCTGCCTGATCCGCGCGACATCCTCGTTGCCGAGCGCGAGCATCTGGCGGAGTTCGTCGATCGTGCGATCGGGATCCTGCAGCCGATCGGGGATGAGATCGACGCGGAAGCTGGTGCGGTTGACCGCGATCGGCCGGCCGTTGCGATCGACGATCCAGCCCCGGCGCGGCGGGATCACCTGGCTCTGGACGCGGTTCGCCTCGGCGAGCCGATCGTAATGGCGCTTGTCGGCGATCGCCA
>CAXUGZ010000219.1:0-3230 GCA_964250685.1 uncultured Sphingomonadaceae bacterium | reverse complement strand
CGGTGCGCGACGGCATCGCCGCTTTGGTCGAGGAGACGCGCGCGGACGAGCTGATGATCGTGTCCGACGTGTTCGACCACGCCGCGCGGCTGCACTCCTACGCGATCATTGCGGACGCCGCGTCGATGCCCGCGCTCAGCGAGGCGGCCGAGTGACCCGCCCGGGCTGACGCGCATTCGGGGGGCTTTTGCGTCCGCGCGCGCTGGCTTAAGCTCGCGCGCATGCGCCTGTTCGTCGAGCATCGTACCGAATATCGCTTCACCGAGCCGCAGGCGCGCTTGGTGCAGCTGCTGCGGCTGACGCCCGGCAGCCATGCCGGGCAGAGCGTGGTCGCGTGGACGATCGAGGTCGATCGCGATGCGCGCCTCAGGCGCTCGCGCGACGGCTACGGCAACGAGGTGACGATGCTCTACGTCGACGGGCCGATCGACCGCATCGCGATCACGGTTTCGGGCGAGGTGCTGACCGAGGACCGTGCCGGTATGATCGCCGGCACGCCCGAGCCGCTTGCGCCGCTCCACTTCCTCCAGCCGACCGCGCTCACCGTGCCCGATGCCGCGATCGCCGATTTCGCCGCCGCGATCGTCCACGGCACCGATCCGCTCGCCGGCGCGCATGCGCTTACCGAGGCGCTTCACGGCCGCCTCGTCCTCACCGATTTCATGCCGGGACTCGACCAGCGCGCAGCAAGCCGCTTCGCCGAGGGCAAGGCGGACGCGCAGGGCGCGGCGCACCTGCTCATCGCCGCCGCGCGCGCAGCGGGCTATCCCGCGCGTTACGTCGCCGGGCACATCTACCGACCTTATGAAGTGGATGCGCATGCCGCGCACGGCTGGGCCGAGCTGCACGTGCCCGGCTATGGCTGGATCGGCTTCGACGCCTATGAAGGCTGCTGCCCGAGCGAAGGCCATGTCCGCGTCGCGATCGGGCTGGATCACCAGGCGGCGGCGCCGATCGCGGGCGCGCGGATCGGCGGCGGCGACGAGGCGCTCGCGGTCGACGTCCATGTCGGCCCCGAGCCCGCCCCGCAGGATTAGGTGCTTAGTCCCGGGTTTTGATGGTGCGGGCGGTCGGGCTCGAACCGACACTCCTTGCGGAACGGCATTTTGAGTGCCGCGCGTCTACCAGTTTCACCACGCCCGCGCGGCCGCGTGTCTACAGCGGGCGCGGGGCGGGAGGCAATCCCCGGGCGGGGCGGGGCGCGCGCTATTTCGCGCTATTTGCGGTTCTTGCGCGCCGCGTAGCGCGCGTCGCGCGCGGCCTTGCGCTCGGCCTCGCTCAAGACCGGGCGCGCCGCGCGCTCGGGCGCGGGTTCGGGCGGCGGCGGGGCGGCGGCCGCCTTCGCCTCGGCCTGGCGCGCGGCCTTCTCTTCCTTGCGCCGTTGCTCGGCCTCGCGCCGGGCGACGCGCCGCTCGTCTTCGGCGGCCTCGCGCGCGGCGCGCGCGGCCTGGCGCGCCGCGACCGTGTCCGGATCGAGCGGCGGCTTGGCACGGAGCTGTTCCAGCGCCTTGCGCTTGGCCTCGGCGGCGGCGCCGGTGCGGTCCTTGAACGAGGGGTCGGTGAACGAGGCCATGAAGTTCCCTTGGTTTCGGCATGCCGGACAGCCGTGTTATAGGGTTTCCGCCGCGCGCGGACAATCGCGTGCGCGCGTTTACAGGCGCGCGGCGAGCGCCTCGATCTCTCCCATTGACACCACGCTGGTGGCGATCGCATCGGGCGCGATGCGCTTGATCATCGGGCCAAGCACCTTGGCGCCGAACTCGACGAAATCGGTGACGCCCGCCGCCACCATTGCCTCGACGCTCTCGCGCCAGCGCACCGTGCCGGTCACCTGCCGCACGAGCAGGTCGCGGATGACATCGGGATCGGCCACGGGCGCGGCGGTGACGTTGGCGTAGACCGGCACGAGCGGGGGCCGGATCGCAACGATGGCAAGCGCCTCGGCCATCGCGTCGGCTGCCGGGCGCATCAGCGCGCAGTGGAACGGCGCGGAGACGGGCAGCGGCAGCGCGCGCTTGACGCCGCGCTCCTTCGACAGCGCGATCGCGCGCTCGACCGCCTGCCGGTGGCCCGAGATCACCACCTGCCCGCCGCCATTGTCGTTCGCCGCCTCGCACACCTCGCCCTGCGCCGCCTCGGCGCAGATCGCCTCCGCCAGCGCGACGTCGGCGCCGAGCAGCGCCGCCATCGCGCCCTCGCCGACCGGCACCGCCGCCTGCATCGCGCGGCCCCTGAGCTTGAGCAGCCGCGCGGTGGTGGCGAGATCGAACGCCTGCGCCGCGCACAATGCGCTATATTCGCCCAGGCTGTGCCCGGCGACGAACTCGGCCTTGTCGGCGAGCGACACGCCGCCCTCGCGCTCCAGCACGCGCAGCACGGCGATGGCGTTGGCCATGATCGCGGGCTGCGCGTTCTCGGTCAGCGTCAGTGCATCGGGCGGCCCCTCGGCCATGATCCGCGACAGCCGCTGTCCCAGCGCTTCGTCGACCTCCTCGAACACCGCGCGCGCGGCGGCGCTGGCGGCGGCGAGCGCGACCCCCATGCCGATCGCCTGGCTGCCCTGGCCCGGAAAGATGAATGCGCGCATCGGCTTCCTCCGCAACTCGCGCGGCGCGATAGGGACAAGCCGGTACGAAACGCAACCCGCTTGCCTTTCCCCGCTCCTTCCGCCATAGCCGCGTTCGTCCGGGCGGAGGCTGCGAGCCTTTCCGCCCGGTCGTTTTTCGAACGACAGCCGGAGGGGCGCCGCATGGGGCGGCGCCAGCGATCGGCAGGAGATATGATACATGGCTCTTTACGAGCACGTGTTCCTTGCGCGCCAGGATCTGGCGCAGGCGCAAGTGGATGCACTGGCGGAAGCCGCCACCAAGATCGTGACCGATGCGCGGGGCAAGGTCGTCAAGACCGAGACCTGGGGGCTGCGCAGCCTCGCCTACCGCGTCGCCAAGAACCGCAAGGCGCATTACGTGATGCTGGAGATCGACGCGCCCGCCGCCGCGATCGCCGAGCTTGAGCGCCAGACCGCGATCAACGAGGACGTGATCCGCTTCATGACCGTGCGCGTCGAGGCGCACGAAGCCGGCCCCTCGGCGATGATGCGCCGTGGCGAGCGCGACCGCGAGCGTGGGCGGGGCGACCGCGGCGACCGGCCGGATCGAGGCGACCGTGGCGATCGCGGCGACCGTGGCGATCGGGGCGATCGTCCCCGCCGCGACGACCGCGACGCGGCT
>CAXUGZ010000218.1:0-3241 GCA_964250685.1 uncultured Sphingomonadaceae bacterium | reverse complement strand
CGGTCATCGGTGCGTCCTGGAACCATGAGGCGGACCATCCCGCCCTCTCCCCATGCAATGCAGGCCTCGTGCCAAGTGCGGCGCAAGGCTGCATCGAGGAGCTTTCAGCGCTGAGCTCGGCGATCGCGCCAACCTATGGCGGATCGCACCATCAATTCGGCGGATCGCAGCGGCACAGCAAGCGGCGCGGCGTGAATCCAGGTTGTGTGAGGTTCACGCAACCTCCCGCCTCGCGCAGTGTTGTAATCGCGTCCCCATCAAACAAAAGCGAGAAAATACGATGCGTAAATTGGCATTCGGCGCGGCATTGGCCGCGCTCGCCCTCACCACCGCCGCTCCGGCGCAGGATTATCGCGACCGGAACTATGATAACGGGCGCGATCGCGGGGCGCACGACAATCGCGGCAATTACGACAATCGCGGCGGCGACTATCGCAGCCGTGCCGATTACGATGCGGCACGCGATTACCATCAGGACAAGCGCGCGCAGGAACGGCGCCTCGGCCGCCAGGACCGCGTCTATCGCGGCTCGGACGGGCGCTATTATTGCCAGCGGAGCAACGGCACCACCGGGCTGATCGTCGGCGGCATCGCCGGCGGGCTGCTCGGCAACGCGCTCGCCGGCCGCCATTCGGAGACGCTCGGCACGCTGCTCGGCGCGGGCGGCGGCGCGCTGCTCGGCCAATCGATCGATCGCGGCAGCATGCGCTGCCGCTAAGCTGAACGAGACCATTACGGCGGCGTCAGAACGCGTTCAGGCGCCGCCGGCTAATGCGACATCGTGCCCCAGGCACGACAATCCGTGGAGATGACGATGCGTCACTTGATTTCAGCCGCGCTGCTCGCGGCGATGGCGCCGGTGGCGCTGAGCGCCCCCGCCCCGGCATTTGCGCAAAGCCCGTCCGATCAGGCGCGCTGGGACGCCGCGCAGGCGCGCTACCAGCAGGAGACCGAGCGCTTCCAGGCCGAGCGCGATCGCTATGCGCGCGCGCGCTCCGCGTGGCGCCGCGGCGACAGCGGCTACGGCTATGCCCCGCCGCCGCCGCCTCCCCCTGGCGACCGTTACGGCAACGGCTACGCGCCCCCGCCCCCTCCGCCTCCTCCGCCAAGCGGCCGCTACGGCAACGGTTATGCGGGCGACGATCGCTACGAGGCTGATTACGATCCCTCGCGTTATTATCGCGACGGACCGGGTTATCAGGAGCGCGTGCTCGCCGCGGACGACCGCGTCTATCGCGGCACCGACGGCCGCTATTATTGCAAGCGCAACGACGGCACGACCGGGCTGATCATCGGCGCGGCGGGCGGCGGCATCCTCGGCAACGTGATCGACGGCGGCCATTCGCGCGCCGCCGGCACGCTGATCGGCGCGGCGCTGGGTGCGCTGGCGGGCAAGGCGGTCGACCAGTCTAACAACCAGATCCGCTGCCGCTGATCTGACACGCACCCGCCGGCCGTTCGCGGCCGGCGGGCTGCGCCACCTGGCGTATAGCATCAGCAACACACTGGTGTTAAGGGGATTGGCGGAAGGAACCCGCCGATGCGCATCATCCTATTGGCCGCACCCCTGCTCGCGCTCTCCGCCTGCCATGGCAGCCATGTGAACTGGTCCAGCGACGACACCGACCGGGGCGACAACGTCCACATCGCGATCGCCGGAAGCGACGGCAACAACCAGGTCGCGCTCAACATTCCCGGCCTGAACGCCAAGCTCGCGCTGCCCGGCCTCAAGCTCGGCGATCATCTCGATCTCAACGGCATCACGCTCGCGCCGAACACCAAGGTCGGCGGCGTGGACATCGTCGCGCACGACCACGCCGCTGGGGCGGGTTCGGACGGGCACGTGCGGATCGCCTTCACCAATCCCGACGCGCCGGCGGCGCTCGTCGCCTATTATCGCAGCGCGGCGAGCGCGGCCGGCTATGAGGCAATCGTGGCGAATGCGGGCGCGGTGACCGCGCGCAAGGGGGGCAAGCAGTTCGCGCTCGCGGTGCAGCCGCAGGGCGCGGGCAGCACGGGGCAGATCACCCTTACGGGGAACGACTGACGATGGCGATCGAGTTCACCATGATCGGCGCGACGATCGTGCTCGCGCTCGTCCAGATCGGCGCCGCCTCGATCGCGCGCACGCGCCAATATGGCAGCGCGTGGAACATGGGTGCGCGCGACGCGCCGATGCCGCCGCTCGATCCCGTTCCGGCGCGGCTCGCACGCGCGCAGGCCAATCTATTCGAGACGCTGCCTTTGTTCCTCGGCGCGCTGCTCGCGGCCGCGGCGGCGGGGCATCTCGGCCACCGCACCGCGCTCGGCGCGCAGCTCTATTTCTGGGCGCGGCTGGTGTACGTGCCGCTCTACGCCTTCGGCGTGCCGGTGGTGCGCACGATCGCGTGGGGCGTCGCCGCGTGCGGGCTGGTGCTGATCCTGCTCGGGTTGTTCACCGGCTGAGGTCGCGGCGGGCTGGCCGCGCGCGCGCGCACCCGCTACATCCCGCGCCATGCCTCCCTTGCTCCTGGTCATGATCGGCGGCGCGATCGGCGCCGGCTTCCGCTACCACGTCGGCTATGTCGCGCTGCGCAACCTCGGCCCCGGCTTTCCGTGGGGGACGGCGCTGGTCAACCTGATCGGCGGGCTGCTGATGGGGGTGCTGGCGGGATCGCTCGCCAAGCAGTTCACGCCCGCCGATGGCGAGCCGCTGCGCCTGTTCCTCGGCGTGGGCGTGCTCGGCGGCTTCACCACCTTCTCCGCCTTCAGCCTCGAGACCGCGAACATGCTGCTGCGCGGGCAGGCGGTGATGGCGGCGGCCTATGCGGTGTCGTCGGTCGCGGGATCGGTGATGATGCTGTTCGTGGGCCTGTTGCTGACGCGGGCGATCGGATGACCGAGCCCGTTCAGCCCGTGCTGAGCTTCACCGTTGGCGAGGACGATCACGGCATCCGCCTCGATCGTTGGTTCCGCCGCCACATGGCCGATGCGAGCTTCAACACCGTCTCGCGCTGGGCGCGGACGGGGCAGCTGCGCGTCGACGGCAAGCGCATCGCGCCGGGCGACCGGATCGAGGCGGGGCAGGTGATCAGCGTGCCCCCGCTGGAGGCCGCGCCCGTCGCGGCGGCACGCCCCAAGGCCGAGCGGCCGCCGCTCGACCCTGAGGACGAGGCGTTCGTGCAGGGCATGGTGCTCCACCGCGACCGCGCCGCGATCGTGATCGACAAGCCGCCCGGCCTCGCCACCCAGGGCGGCACCA
>CAXUGZ010000217.1:0-3262 GCA_964250685.1 uncultured Sphingomonadaceae bacterium | reverse complement strand
TAGAGCGCGTTGGCGCGCATCATCGGCATCACATAGTCGCGCACGAACTCGTCGCGCAGGTCGTCGATGAAGATGTGCTCGGGCCGCACCCCCATCAATTCGGCCTTGGCGCGCGCGGGGGCGAGCTCCTCGCCCTGGCCGAGGTCAGCGGTGAAGGTCACCACCTCGCAGGCATAGGTCTCCTTCAGCCATTTGAGGATCACGCTGGTGTCGAGCCCGCCCGAATAGGCCAGCACCACGCGCTTGACTTCGTCCATCCCGCCCTCCTCGCGGCCAAGCGCGCGGCCTTGCCACAGCCGCCCCGCGCCTCCAACCCCCGCGCGGCGCTTGTCAGGCGCGAAACATCGCTGCGGCGTGGAACTATGCGTGCAACATACGGGGTGTGTGGCGGCATCGGCGCGGCGTGCGCACGGGAGAGAGACGATGGTGAAGCGGTTTATCGTGGGCGCGGGCGTCAGCATGCTGATCGTCGGCGCGGCGGTGGTGGCGCAGGACATGCCCCCGGGCGGCGCCGGCGGCGCGCGCGGCTGGGGCGGCGGCGCGCCCAGGGCGATCACCCGCACCGAGGTCGAGGCGATGGTGGCCAAGCGTTTCGCCCAGCTCGACACCGACCACGACGGCGTGCTCACGCGCGCCGAGCTCGACGCGGCGCGCGCGTCGATGGTCAAGCAGCGTCGCGACCGCCAGTTCGCCGGACTCGACGCCAACAAGGACGGCGTGATCTCGCGCGACGAGTTCGACGCGGGCGGCCCCCCCCACGGCGCGCCCGGCGCGCCGGGCATGGGCGGGCCGCCGCCCGCCGGCGGCGCCGCGCCCGGAATGTGGCGCGGCCGCATGAAGGGAGGCGGCATGGGCGGCATGGGCGCGATGGCGATGATGATGGGGCCGCGCTGGTTCGATCGCGCCGACGCCGATCATGACGGGCGTCTCACGCTGGCCGAGGCCAAGGCGGCGGCGCTGGCGCTGTTCGATCGGGTCGATACCAACCACGACGGCACGATCAGCCCCGAGGAGCGCCGCGCGGCGATGCGCACGATGATGGAGCGCCACGCGCCCGGAATGGGCCGCGACGCGCCCCCGCCGCCGCAGGGGTGACGGCTATCGTCACCCCGGTGAGATAGCATCCCCGCCCGCGGAAGCAGCGCGCGCCAGCCGATCGCGCTCGGCGCGGCTCTGCTTCTCGGCGGCGGACTTGAGCTGGCCGCACGCCGCCATGATGTCGCGCCCGCGCGGGCGCCGCACCGGCGCGGAGATGCCGCCCTTGAACACGATGTCCGAAAAGCGCGCGATCCGTTCGGGATCGGAGGATTGATACGCCGCCCCCGGCCACGGATTGAACGGGATCAGATTGACCTTGGCGGGCAGGCGATAGTGGCGCAGCAGCCGCACCAGCTCGCGCGCATCGGCGTCGCTGTCGTTCAGGTCCTTGAGCATGACGTATTCGAAGGTGATCCGCCGCGCATTGTTGGCGCCGGGATAGGCGGCGCACGCTTCCAGCAAAGCCTCGATCCCGTATTTGCGGTTGAGCGGCACGAGCTCGTCGCGCACCTGCTTGGTGACGCCGTGGAGCGACACCGCGAGGTTGACCCCGATCTCCTCGCCCGCGCGCGCCATCATCGGCACGACCCCGCTGGTGGAGAGCGTGATCCGCCGCTTGGACAGCGCGAGCCCGTCACCGTCCATCACCAGCTTCAGCGCGTCGCGGACATTGTCGAAATTGTAGAGCGGCTCGCCCATCCCCATCATCACGACGTTGGTGAGCAGCCGCCCCTCGGGCTGGCTCGGCCATTCGCCGAGCGCATCGCGCGCGAGCATCACCTGGCCGACGATCTCGCCCGCGCTCAGGTTGCGCACCAGCCGCATCGTGCCCGTGTGGCAGAACGAGCAGGTGAGCGTGCATCCCACCTGGCTCGACACGCACAAGGTGCCGCGATCGGCATCGGGGATGAACACCATCTCGTAATCGTGGCCGTCGTCCGATCGGAGCAGCCATTTGCGCGTGCCGTCGCTCGACAGCTGCGCCTCGACCACCTGCGGCCGCGCGACCACGAAGCGCTCGGCCAGCCACGGGTGCATCGCCTTGGCGATGTCAGTCATGCCCGCAAAGTCGGTCACCCCGCGATTGTAGAGCCAGTGCCACAATTGCTTGGCGCGCAGCTTGGCCTGTTTCGGCTCGAGCCCCGCCGCGCCGAGCGCGTCGCGCAGCTGGTCGCGCGTGAGGCCGATCAGGTCGATCCGCCCGTCGGCGCGCGCGACGCTGGCGCGCGGCACGGGCACGGGATCGATCAGGCCGGGGATGGACATCGCCGCGTTCATGGATGTGCATATAGCGGCGCGATGTGCCGGCGAAAGGGCGCGAGGCATGTCCGCTAGCGCGGGAGGCAGCCGAGCAACGCCGCGTCGATCGCGCTGGCGGCGCCCGCGAGCGAATAGGCATCGCCGAAGCGGCGCCCGCGCGCATCGATCCCCGCCACCTCCATCCGCGTTGCCCCCCGCCCGAGCGCGACGATGCGCGCGTCCGCGCGCGCATCGCGTGCCCAAGCGTCGCGGCCCGCGACCAGCAGCACGAACCGCTCGCCGCCGATGCGCAGCGCGACCGGCTCGCTCGTTCGCGGCGCCCGGCTCAGCCGGACATGGAATTGCACGGGGAAGCCCTGCCCGCGCACGCCGACGAACGCCGCGAACGGCGCGCCCGCGCCGCGCGTGGACACGGGCTGCGCGATCGCGAAGCAGCGCGGCGGCCGCCCGTCGCGGAACGCGCCCCAATGTCCGTATTGGCCGAGCAAGGTCCGCGTCGACCCCGGCGCCGCGGCGAGCAGCGCGAGCGCGAGGATGGGGAGCGGCCGCATGCCCCGCTGTCGCCGAGCCGCCGCGCGTCCGCAAGCCGCCGCAACATCGCGCTGGCGGTGCCGCGCCCCTGCGCTATAACGCTGGCCGCAGGCGGTTTCGGGGCAGGACATGAAGGCGACGATCGAACGGGCGACCCTGTTGAAGGCGCTGGGCCACGTCCAGTCGGTGGTCGAGCGGCGCAACACCATCCCGATCCTGTCGAACGTGCTGATCGAGGCGACCGGCCAGGGCCTCAGGCTGATGGCGACCGATCTCGACCTGCAGATCGTCGAGACGATCGAGGCGCAGGTCGAGACGCCGGGCGCGACCACCGTCTCGGCGCACACCTTGTTCGATATCGCGCGCAAGCTCACCGAGGGCAGCCAGGTCCAGCTCTCCGCCGCCGACGGCAAGATGCTGGTCGCCGCCGGGC
>CAXUGZ010000216.1:0-3292 GCA_964250685.1 uncultured Sphingomonadaceae bacterium | reverse complement strand
CGGGCGCGGTGCGCCCGCCCAGGCGCCGGCCGGATCGGGCAGCATCCGTGGCAAGGCATCGGGAGCGAGCCGCTCGGCCTTTTCGAACAGGCCGAACCAGAGCAGCCACGGCGCATCCCCGGCCGGGGGCAGCGGCAGCGCCGCGAGGCGAGGTTCGAGCGCGAGGCCGGCCTCGTATCCGATCCAGCCCGCTGCATGCCGTCCCCGCGCGACGCCTGCGCGCAGCGCGTCGAGGCATGCGGCGATCTCGCGGCGATCGCGTGTCGCGACGATCTCGCACGGATCGCGATACAATGTCTGCGTTCCGCCCGCACGGGCGTCGTCGAGCAGGACGAAGGGCGTGCCGGCTTTTAACATCGGCACGCCCATGCCGCGCCTGTCGCGCGGCGGCAATCGATGAGGGGCGCCGCGCGGTGGCGGCGCCCTTCACGCGATCACATTGCGGGCATCGCCTCTAGCATCTCGATATGATGCTTGACCACGGGGACGATATTCCCCGCCGCGCCACGCAGCGGTGCCGCGTCGCCCGTCGACGCATAATCCTGCTGCAGGCTCAGCGCCTCCTGGTGGGCCGCCTTCTGCTGCTGGATGTACAGGTGGTCGCGATCCGATCCCTTGGCGTTGGTCAGCTCGGTCAGCATCTGCTGCTGCTTGTCTTCGAGCATCGGCGGCTTGGGATGCAGCCCCGCCTTCATCGCGGCGCTCTTGACCATTGACGTGCTCTTGGTGTGATCGGTCACCATCATGTTCGCGAACTTGCGCACGCCTGCGTCGTGCGTGGTACGGAGCACCAGCTGGCTCGACTTCTTCTCGAACAGGTCGCTCGCGCCCGCCTTCATCACATATTCGGGCGCCGGCGGCGCAGCCTGAGCCGTCGCCGTCACGCTTACGAACGCCACCGCCATCGCCGTCGCCAGCGCGGCTTTTCTTCCCGTCGTCATCATCTCGTCCTTTCGGTTTTGACCATATGCGGGATGCTTAACGCCCGACTTTCCAAAAGGTTCGGCTTGCTTGGGGGCCGCCGGCGCGCCATCTGAAGCGTATGGCAGACACTCCGCCGCTCCGCGCCGCGATCATCCCGGTGACGCCGTTCCAGCAGAACTGCACCTTGATCTGGTGCACCGGCACGATGCGCGGCGCGATCGTCGACGCGGGCGGCGAGCTGCCGCGGCTGACCGCCGCCGCCGCGCAGCACGGCGTGACGATCGAGAAGCTGCTCGTCACGCACGGCCACGCCGATCATTGCGGCGGGGTCGCCGCGCTCGCGCAGCAGCTCGGCGTGCCGATCGAAGGTCCGCATGAGGACGATCTGTTCTGGATCGCCGCGCTGGCCGAGGACGCGCCGCGCTTCGGCATCGAGGCGCGGCCGTTCACGCCCGATCGCTGGCTGGTCGATGGCGACCAGGTTACCGTCGGCGAGCTCGTGCTCGACGTGCGCCATTGTCCCGGGCACACGCCGGGCCACGTCATCTTTTACCACGCGCCCTCCAAGCTGGCGCTGGTGGGCGACGTGCTGTTCCAGGGATCGATCGGCCGCACCGATTTCCCGCGCGGCAACCACCAGGACCTGATCGATTCGATCACGGGCAAGCTGTGGCCGCTGGGCGACGACACCGCCTTCATCTGCGGCCACGGCGCGATGTCGAGCTTCGGGCGCGAGCGGCAGGCGAACCCGTTCGTCGGCGATCGCGCGCTCGCCCGCGCCTGAGCCCAGTCAGGGACGTTACGCCGCCAGCGGCGCGCGCGGCTCCACCCGCTCGGCGCTGGTGACCACGTCGGCGGCGCGCAGCGCGGCGAGGATGCGCATCAGGTGCGCCACGTCCTGCACCTCGATCACCACCTCGAACGTGTGGAAGCTCTCGTCGCGCCGGGTGAGCGCCAGGTTGACGATGTTGGCGTGCTGCGTGCCGAGGATGCCCGCCATCGCGCCGAGCGCGCCCGGCTGGTTGCGCACGATCACGCCCAGCCGCGCGGTGCCGCCCTCGCTGCCGTCGCCCCAGGCGAGATCGATCCAGTCGGCCTCGGGCGCCTGCGCCAGCACCGGGCATTCGATCACGTGCACCTCCACCGGCGCGTCGGCGCGGCGCACCCCGACGATGCGGTCGCCCGGCACGGGCGTGCAGCACGACGCCAGCGTGAAGGCGACCCCGGGGGTGAGCCCCTGCATCGAGATCGCGCGCGGCTGGGCCGGCCGGGCGGCGAGCGCGAGTTCGCCGGTCGATCCGGGCATCAGCGCCTCCATCACCTGCAGATCGGTGAGCGTGCCGCGCGCGATCGCCGCCATCAGCCGGTCGACATCCGCCAGGCGCAGCCGCCTGAGCGCCTGCGCCTGCGCGTCGGGGGCGAGCTGGGCGGGCAGGCGCGCGACGATCGCGTCGTAGAAGCGGCGGCCGAGCGCGACCGTTTCGGCATGCTCCTTCTGCCGCACGAAGCGCCTGATCTTCGCGCGCGCCTTGCCCGTGGCGGCGAAGCTCATCCACGACGGCTGCGGCTCCTGCGCCTTGGAACGCAGGATCTGCACCTGGTCGCCGTTCTGGATCGGGGTGCGCAGCGGCACGACGCGGCCGTTGATCTTGGCGCCCACCGTCTGGTCGCCGAGATCGGTGTGGACCGCATAGGCGAAATCGACCGGGGTCGCGCCCTTGGGCAGCTGGATCAGCTCGCCGCCCGGCGTGAACGCGAAGATGCGGTCCTGGTACATCGCCATGCGCGTATGCTCGAGCAGCTCCTCGGGGCTGGCGGCGTGCTCGAGAATCTCGACCAGGTCGCGGATCCAGCGCGAATTGACGTCGGGCTGGATCGTCCCGCCCGCTTTGTAGGCCCAGTGCGCGGCGACCCCGAACTCGGCCTCGGCATGCATCTTGGCGTCGCGGATCTGCACCTCGATGCGCAGCCGCTCGCTGTGGATCACCGCGGTGTGGAGCGAGCGATAGCCGTTGCGCTTGGGCGTCGAGACGTAATCCTTGAAGCGGCCGGGCACCATCGGCCAGCGCTGGTGGATCAGGCCGAGCGCGCGATAGCATTGCTCGGCATCCTCGACGATCACGCGGAACGCCATCACGTCGGACAATTGCTCGAAGCTGACGTCGCGCTCGGTCATCTTGCGCCAGATCGAATAGGGGTTCTTCTGCCGCCCCTCGACCTCGGCCCTGATCCCCTTCTGGCCGAGCAGCAGGCGGATGCCCGAGGTGATGCGCGCGATGCGATCGCCCCCGCCTTCCTTGAGCTGGTCGAGCCGCTTCGCGATCGATTCATACGCCTCGGGCTCGAGCTCGCGGAAGGCGAGCGTCTG
>CAXUGZ010000215.1:0-3316 GCA_964250685.1 uncultured Sphingomonadaceae bacterium | reverse complement strand
CGAGCAGCTCGGCGATGTCGGCGTCGGCGGTGAGCGGCATGCGATCGGCTCCTTGGGCTCTCAGAACGCGGGCATGGGCGAAGGGTTCAGCCACGTGCCGACCGCCTGCGCTATCGCCAGGAACGGCGCCGCCTCCGCGCCGTCGCCGGCGGCGGGGGGCTCGCCCGCGTCCGACGCCTGGCGCAGCGCGATCGAGAGCGGCACGCGGCCGAGGAAGGCGATGCCGCGCCGCGCCGCCTCCGCCTCCGCCCCGCCCGTGCCGAACGGATCGGACACCGTCCCGCATGCGGGGCAGGCATAGCCCGCCATGTTCTCGACCAGCCCGATGATCGGCACGTTCGATTTGTCGAACAGGTCGATCGCGCGCGCGGCGTCGATCAGCGCCAGGTCCTGCGGGGTCGACACGATCAGCGCGCCCGCGGGCCGGTGCTTCTGGATCATCGAGAGCTGGACGTCGCCCGTGCCGGGGGGGAGGTCGACGATCAGGGTGTCGATCGGCCCCCAATGCGCGTCGATCAGCTGGCCGAGCGCGTTCGACGCCATCGGCCCGCGCCACGCGATCGCCTGTCCCGCCGCCACCAGCTGCCCCATCGACAGCAGCGGCACGCCGAAGCGCGTCGCGACCGGGATCATCTTGCCCTCCGCCGCCTCGGGGCGGGTGCCGGCGTCGAGCAGCCGCGTCTGCGAGGGGCCGTAAATGTCGGCATCGACCAGCCCGACGCGCATGCCGATCCGCGCCAGCGCCACCGCCAGATTGGCGGCAAGCGTCGATTTGCCGACCCCGCCCTTGCCGCTCGCCACCGCGATCAGGCGCGGGCCCCCGCCGCGCTCGGCGGTAAGTGCCACGCGCACCGTCTCGACCCCCGCCTGCGCCAGCAGCGCCGCGCGCACCTGCTGCTCCAGCGGCGCGCGCGCCGCCGGCGCGATACCGCTGACGTCGATCACCACGTCGATCGTGGCGCCGCTGCGGCGCGGCGCGGCCGCGCGGCCCGAGGCGACGAGCCCCCGTCCCGACACGGGATCGATCACGCCGTCGAGTGCTGCGGCAAGCGGGTCGCTCTCGGCCATGGCGCGCCATAGACGCTCGCCGCGGGGGAGGGCACTGTTTTTCCCCGCGGCGCACCCCTATAACAGCGCGATGGACACGCCGACGACCGATGCGATGCTGAACGAGGGCGGCCCGTGGGGCGGCGGCGCCGGCAACGGCGATGGCGAGGGTCCGCGCAGCCCATGGAGCCCGCGCCGCCGTCCCGCCGGCGCCCGGCCCGGCCCCTCCGCGCTCGACGCGCTGATCCAGCGCGGCCGCGCGCGCTTCGGCGGCGGCGGCCCGATCGGGTTCGAGCTGGGGCCGATGTGGCGCTGGATCGCGCTCGGGATCGTGCTGCTGTGGATCGCGACGACCTGCACGCACACGATCGGCCCGCAGCAGCGCGGCGTGGTGACGCGGCTCGGCAAATATGTCGGCACGCTCTCGCCGGGGCTGGGCTTCTCGCTGCCCGCGCCGATCGACATCGTCACCAAGCTCGACGTCGACAACATCCACGTCATCGACATCGAGGGCAGCGACGGCTCGAACGGCCAAAATCTGATGCTCACGGGCGACGCCAACATCATCGATCTGGCGTATTCGGTGCGCTGGAACATCCGCGATCCCGAACTCTACATGTTCGAGCTGCAGGACCCCGACGGGACGATCAGGGAGGTCGCCGAGAGCGCGATGCGCGAGGCGATCGCGCGCGTCTCGCTCAACGACGCGATCGGCGCGCAGCGCAGCCAGATCGAGGCGCGCGTCGCCGAGCGCTCGCAGGAGCTGCTCGACGGCTATCGCGCGGGCGTGGTGATCCAGGGCGTCGCGATCAAGCAGGCCGATCCCCCGAGCGAGGTGATGGACGCGTTCAAGGAGGTCTCCGCCGCCCAGCAGACCGCGCAATCGTACCTCAACCAGGCGCGCTCCTACGCGACGCAGGTCACCGCCAAGGCGCAGGGCGAGGCGAACGCGTTCGACAAGGTCTACGCCCAGTACAAGCTCTCGCCCGTGGTGACGCGCCGGCGCATGTATTACGAGACGATGGAGAAGGTGCTGGCCAAGACCGACAAGACGATCATCGAGACGCCGGGGCTCACTCCGTATCTGCCCGTACCCCCCGGCCAGCGCGCGCTGCCGCAGGCGCCCGGCAAATGAGCTGGCTCGACACGATCCGGCGCAATCCGGTGTTCTGGGGCGGCGTGGCGTTGGTGCTGCTCGCGATCGCGTTCAGCTCGCTGGCGGTGGTGCCCGAAACCAAGCAGGCGCTGATCCTGCGCTTCGGCAAGCCCGTGCGCGTGGTCAACGGCTATGACCGGCACGAGGATTATGGCCGCACCGGCGCGGGGCTGGCGGCGCGCGTGCCGTTCATCGAATCGCTCGTCTGGATCGACAAGCGCGTGCTCGATTTCGACATGCAGCGCCAGGCGGTGCTCTCGACCGATCAGCTGCGGCTCGAGGTCGATGCCTTCGCGCGCTACCGCATCGTCAATCCCGTGCAGATGTACGTCGCCGCCAATAGCGAGCGGCGCGTGAGCGAGGCGCTCAAGCCGATCCTCGGCTCGGCGCTGCGCAACGAGCTCGGCAAGCGCCCGTTCGCCGCGCTGCTCAGCCCCGAGCGCGACGTGGTGATGAACAACATCCGCAACGCGCTCGCCCGCGTCGCCGCGCAATATGGCGCCGAGATCGTCGACGTGCGCATCAAGCGCGCGGACCTGCCCGACGGCACCCCGCTCGATAGCGCGTTCGAGCGCATGCGCACCGCGCGCCAGCAGGAGGCGCGCACGATCGAGGCCGAGGGCCGCCGCCAGGCGCAGGGGATCATGGGCGACGCCGACGCGACTGCATCCAGGGTCTATTCGTCGAGCTTCGGCAAGGACCCCGATTTCTACGATTTCTATCGTGCGATGCAGTCCTATCGCACCACCTTCGGCACCGACGACGCCAATCCGCGGGGCGCCGCATCGGTGATCCTGTCGCCCGACAACGATTACCTCCGCCAGTTCCGGGGGCCCAGGTAGCCGCGGCCATTCAATCATCGTTCAGCCGTGGATCGGCACTGCTCGCCGCCAGTTTGCGCCGGGCCAAGTCCTTTTCACCGGCCGTTCCAGCGATCTCGGGAGATCTGCCAAGTGCGCTACGCCTATGCCATCACCACCGCCCTGCTCCTGGGCGGTGCCGCAGCGACGGTCGCCTCGCAGCAGCCCGCAGGCGGCCAGGTCGCGCAGAATGCGCCGTCGCAGATGGCGGCGGTGGCCCCGGGTGGCGCGCCGCCGAGCTTCGCGGATCTTG
>CAXUGZ010000214.1:1149-3330 GCA_964250685.1 uncultured Sphingomonadaceae bacterium | reverse complement strand
AGGCTGGCCGCATGGACGACGGTTTTCAGCTTGGCGGCGGGCCGCGCCGGATCGTCGTCGCGATGTCGGGCGGGGTCGACAGCTCGGTGGTGGCGGCGCTCGCGGCGGCGAGCGGGGCCGAGACGATCGGGATCACGCTCCAGCTCTACGATGCGGGCGCGGCGAGCGGGCGCGCGGGAAGCTGCTGCGCGGGGCGCGACATCGCCGATGCGCGCGCGGTCGCGGCCCGGCTCGGTATCGCGCACTACGTGTTCGATCACGAGAGCGCCTTTCGTGCCGCCGTGATCGACCGCTTCGCCGACGATTACGTCGCCGGGCGCACGCCGATCCCGTGCGTGCGCTGCAACCAGAGCGTCAAGTTCACCGACCTGCTCGGGATCGCGCGCGACCTCGGCGCGGATTGCCTCGCCACCGGCCATTATGCGCGGCGCGTGGTGGGACCGCGCGGGGCCGAACTGCACCGCGCGCACGATCCCGCGCGCGACCAGAGCTATTTCCTGTTCGCGACGACGCGCCCGCAGCTCGATTTCCTGCGCTTCCCGCTCGGTGGTCTGCCCAAGGAGCAGGTGCGCGCGCTCGCCGCCGAGCACGGCCTCGCCGTCGCCGCCAAGCCCGACAGCCAGGACATCTGCTTCGTCCCCGACGGCGATTATGCGGGCCTGGTGCGCTCGCTCCGACCCGAGGCGGCGGCGCCGGGCGAGATCGTCGACCTAGGCGGGCGCGTGCTGGGCGAGCATCGCGGCATCGCCGGCTTCACCGTCGGCCAGCGGCGCGGGCTGGAGATCGGCGGCACGGACGAGCCGCTCTACGTGGTGCGGATCGAGGCGGCGGCGCGCCGCCTGGTGGTCGGCCCCCGCCGCGCGCTCGGCGTCGCCGCGGCGCGGCTCAGCGAGGTCAACTGGCTGGGCGACAGTATGCAAGGCGACCTCACGGTCAAGGTCCGCTCGCTCGCGCGGCCCGTGCCGGCGGGCTTCGACGGCGCCACGGTGCGGTTCGACGCGCCCGAATACGGCGTCGCGCCGGGCCAGGCGGCGGTGCTGTACGAAGGCGAGCGCCTGCTCGGCGGCGGCTGGATCGAGGATACGGTGGCGGCGGAGATGGAGGCGGCTTGATCCGTGCATTCCGACAGCCAGCTAAACCATCAGCCGCCCCTCGATCACCGTCACGCACCGCCCGCCCAAGATCACCCGATCGCCCTCCACCGCGCACTCTAGCCGCCCGCCACGCGCCGAGGCCTGAAACGCGGTGAACCTGTTCCGCGCCAGCCGCTCCGCCCAATACGGCGCGATCACCGCGTGTGCCGAGCCGGTGACCGGGTCCTCGTCGATGCCCGCGCCGGGGGCGAAGGCGCGGCTGACGATGTCGGTCGCGGCGCCCGGAGCGGTCGCAATGTAGAGTATGTCGCCCGCCGGGCGCAGCGCCGCGAAATCGGGGGTGAGCGCGCGTACCGCCGCCTCGTCCTCGTAGACCAGCACCGAATAGCGGCCGGGGTGCCACAAAGTCTCGACCACAGCGCCGCCGAGCGCGTGCGCGATCTCGGGCATCGGCTTGGGCTCGGGCATCCACGAAGGCAGCGACATGCGGTAGCCGTTGCCGTCGCGCGTGAGCGAGAGGATGCCCGCCTTGCGCGTCAGGAAGCGGATCGTGTCGCGCGCGCCGATCAGGATGTGGCCCGAGGCGAAGGTGGCATGGCCGCACAATGCCACCTCGGTGGTCGGCGTGAACCAGCGCAATTCATAGTCCGCCTCGCCCGCCATTGGCACGGTGAAGGCGGTTTCCGAGAGATTGTTCTCCATCGCGATCGCCTGAAGCGTCGCGTCGTCGAGCCACGCGTCGAGCGGGATCACCGCCGCCGGATTGCCCGCGAACGGACGCTCGGCGAATGCGTCGACCTGGAAGAAAGGCAGGCTGGTCATGGGTAGAGAAATCCTTCGCTCCAGGCGTCGCCCTCGCGGGTGAACAGGCGGCGCTCGTGCAGGCGGTGCGCGCGATCCTGCCAGAATTCGATCGCGCGCGGCACCACGCGATAGCCGCCCCAATGCGGCGGGCGCGGCACCGCGCCGCCATCGAACCGCACCCGCGCCGCGGCGAAACGCTCCTCGAACAGCGCGCGTGAGGCGAGCGGCCGCGATTGGTCCGAGGCCCATGCGCCGAGCTGCGAATCGCGCCCGCACGTGGCGA
>CAXUGZ010000214.1:0-1139 GCA_964250685.1 uncultured Sphingomonadaceae bacterium | reverse complement strand
GCCTCGTCGGCCGCGACATCCTCCACCGCGCCCTCGACGCGCACCTGGCGGCGCAGCGATTTCCAATGGAACAGCAAGGCGGCCTGCGGATTGGCCGCGAGTTCGCCCGCCTTGCGGCTGTGCCGGTTGGTGTAGAACACGAAGCCGCGCGCATCGTGCCCCTTGAGCAGCACCATCCGCACCGACGGCGCGCCCGACGCGTCCGCCGTCGCCACCGCCACCGCGTTGGGATCGTTGGGCTCGGACGCCGTGGCCTCGGCGAACCACTCCTCGAAGAGGGCATGCGGATCGGTCATGCGGGGATCAGCGCGACGGGGTGCGCGGCGAGCTTCTCGTCGCGGGTGAGCAGCCGGTAGCCGCCCTGCTGCGCCTGGATCAGGAGCATTTCGTCGAACGGATCCGTATGCGCGAGCGGCGGATCGAGACGCGCCAACGCTACGTCGGGCGTGAGATCGAGCAGGCCGATCCCGTTTCGCTCCGCCCAACGGAGCAGATTGAGCGGGTCGATCGGGCCTCTGCGATCACCGGAAGCATGACGCCGATCCCATTTGAGGCGCAACTCCCAAAGCGAAACGACGGACACGTTCATTTCCTCCGCTGCAGCGAACGCCGCCAGTTCGGCGGGCCGCAACAGGGCGACGCCGGCGCTGCTCCAAACTGCAATATGACTATCAAGCAGCAGCTTCACTCGAGACCAAGCACGCTGCGGCTGAAGGCTGGGTCATCGAACTCCGGAGGCCACAGTTCCGCGGCGCTGTATTTGTCCCAGCCCATATCTCTACTGAACTGCGCCGCGCGCTCGAAATCAAAGCCGCGCCTTGCGACCGGCTTCAGCTCGGCGACCGGCTTGCCATCGTGCGTGACAATGACGGGCTCGCCATTCTCGGCGGCGGCCATCGCTTCCGCGAAACGCTGCTGTACCTCGCCGATCGGAACTTCCATGGCGTTGCCTCCGCCAAAAATCATAGGCTTTCGGTTCCGGGCGCTCAAGCCTCCAGCTCGACGTCCCAATAGAGCCAGTCGCGCCAGCTGTCGTGGAGGTAGTTGGGCGGGAAGCTGCGGCCATTCTCCTGCAATTGCCACGACGTCGGGCGGTACGGCGCCTCGGCGAGCGTCATGCGCGCCTGGCGCGGGGTGCG
>CAXUGZ010000213.1:0-3332 GCA_964250685.1 uncultured Sphingomonadaceae bacterium | reverse complement strand
GCATGGTGCGGCCGGTAGCCGAACGGGCGGCCGCGGGCAACCTGCGGCGGGGCAGCCCCATGCTCAGCAGTTTGCGCCCCGGACCTTCTCCCCGTCATGCCGGACCCGTTCCGGCATCCACGGTTCGACGAAATCGACGCTCGGGGAGTATGCCGAACGGTGGACCCCGGCCTTCGCCGGGGTGACGGCTGTATTCCGCAGCGGACTCCCTTCAAGGAGAAGCCGGGAGGGCCATGGCTTCGAACTGATTGAAGCGCTATGTTATACAAGCACTCAAATGGAGGCTGCTTCCCAAGAAGCTGGAGATTGTTGAGGGTCTTGGTCATCCTCATCGCGTCGGCAGGGCTTGCGGGCTGTAGTGGGAGCATGGACGTGCGGCCTTGCCGGCTGGAAGGACGCGTCGCATTCAAGCTTGGTGACGTTCCCGGCCTCCTGTTCGGGAAGACTACCCCTCGCCCCCACCACGTCTCGGTCACCGATATCGGATCGTCATCCCAACCTACGCGTGCAGGATACCCAATTACATGGGACACGAGCGCGATGCCGGAGGCGAAGAACCCCAGGCGGCGAATGGTATTTTATGGCCAGCGACTTGAAGGATGGCGCATCGACGCGCCTCCGCAAAAGCTTCGCACAGGCGGCAAGTATCGTGTGCTGATCTCTGCTGGTCCGGACACCGGCATCGAAGACTTCACGCTCAACTCCTTGCGTCAGTGTTCCGCCGGCTGAGGCCATGAGGTCGCTTGGCTGTGAGATAAGGCGCATCCGGACAGGGGTCACCCCGCCGCCTTCTCCAGCATGTCGTGGCGCCGGAGCGCGTGGCGGAGTTGGTCGTAGGTGAGCTTGAGCGCGGTCGCGGTGGCGCGCTGGTTGAAGCGGCAGCGGGCGAGCGCCGATTCCAGCAATTGCCGCTCGTGCGCGTGGCAGGCGGCGCGCAGATCGTCGCATTCGTGCGACGGCTGCGGCGGCGAACGGAGCGCGGGCAGCGTTGCCGCCGACGCCTCGACCGGCTTGAGCGGCGCGATCCGCCATGGCGAGGCGAAGGGATCGAACTCGATTCCGTCGACCGGCTTGTCGATCGCGTCCCAGCGATACACCGCGCGCTCGATCACGTTGCGCAGCTCGCGCACGTTGCCCGGCCAGTCGTGCGCCTCGAGCGCCGCCGCCGCACCCGGCCCGAAGCCGGTCCAGCGCGGCCAGCCGAGCTCCGCCGCCATGCGCCGCGCGAAATGGTCGGCGAGTACGGGCACGTCGCCCTCGCGCACGCGCAACGGCGGCAGCGTGATCACCTCGAACGACAGCCGATCGAGCAGATCGGCGCGGAAGCGCCCGGCCTCGACCAGAGCGGGCAGATGCTCGTTGGTGGCGGCGACGATGCGCACGTCGACGCGCAGCGCGCGCGACGAGCCGATGCGCGTCACCTCGCCATATTCGGTGGCGCGCAGCAGCCGCTCCTGCGCGCCCGAGCTGAGCGTCGCCAGCTCATCGAGGAACAAGGTGCCGCCGTCGGCCTCCTCGAACCGGCCCGCGCGCGCCTTGGTGGCGCCGGTGAAGGCGCCCGCCTCGTGGCCGAACAGCTCCGCCTCGATCAATGTCTCGGGCAGAGCAGCGCAGTTCATCGTCACCAGCGGGCCCGCCCAGCGCGGGCTCAGACGATGGAGCCGCTCGGCGACCAGCTCCTTGCCCGTGCCGCGCTCGCCCACCACCAGCACGGGGCGATTGAGCGCGGCCGCGCGGCTGGCGCGCTCGACCGCGTCGAGGAACGCGCCCGACTGGCCGATAAACTGCGCCTCCCGATCCATGCCGACGGATTGGCGGATTTTGCCAGATGTTGGCAAGAGGAATTGTGTCCGCCCCGGGTGTCGCCCGGGAAGAAATGGCGCAAATCGGGCATTTTCTGCACTTGGCACGGTCCCTGCAATGCTTTGGGCACATCGGAACAACCGGTGAGCAACAAACAGCCAAGGGTCAGGGAGACCGAACATGTTCAACTTCGACAAGAGCAGCATCCAGCGTTTCGCCCTCGCCTCGGTCGGCGCGATCGCATTGTCCGCCGCGTGCGTGCTCGGCGCGGTCGGCCCGGCGATGGCGGCGAGCCCCGCCGGCGACGTCGCCGCATGGCAGGCCAAGGTCGCGAACCAGCTCGACGGCACGCAGGCCGCGGCCGACGCGGCGGGCAGCGTGCGCAGCGTCACGCTGGCGGCGCGCTTCACCGCCGACGGCGACTATGCCGGCGCCGAGCTGGCGCGGTCGAGCGGCGACCCCCGGCTCGATCGCCAGGCGGTGGCGATCGCGCGCGGCGTCGCCTATCCCCGGCTGCCGGAGAGCCGCCGCGGCGCCGCGCAGACGGTGACGGTCAAGCTCTATTTCGGCAACGACACACGGCAGATCGCACGGGCGATCCGCAAGGACACCGTCCAGGTGGCGCGCAACGACGTCGCCGGGACCCAGTTCGCCGCCCGCTAGGCTGGCGAGAGAGACCGGGGCGGGGCACTCCCCCTTGACCCGCCCCGGCTTTCACGATTGGCCGACGTTCGGCCGCAACGCGTAGAAGTAGAAGGAGCATCTTTACCATGGGAATTTTCTCCCGCACCCGCGACATCATCGCCGCCAACATGACCGACCTGCTCGACAGGGCGGAGGACCCGGCGAAGATGATCCGCATGATCATCATCGAGATGGAGGAGACCCTGGTCGAGGTGCGCGCGTCCGCCGCCCGCCACATTGCCGACCAGAAAGAGATGCGCCGCCAGATCGCCAAGCTCGATCAGGTGCAGAACGGCTGGATCGAGAAGGCCGAGCTCGCGCTTTCCAAGGGGCGCGAGGACCTCGCCAAGGCGGCGCTGGTCGAGAAGCAGAAATCGGCCGACCTGGTCGGGCAGCTCAGCGACGAGATCGCCGCGATCGACGATGCGCTCCACGCGTGCGAGGCAGATATCGCCAAGCTCCAGTCCAAGCTGCGCGAGGCGCGCGCGCGCCAGAACTCGGTCACCACGCGCCTCGAATCGGCGCAGAACCGCACCAAGCTGCGCGAAATGTATGCCGGGCAGAAGGTCGAGGACGCGTTCTCGCGCTTCGAGGTGCTCGAGCGGCGGGTCGACTTCGCCGAGGGCCGCGCCGATGCCGCGGGGCTGGGCGTGCAGAAGAGCCTGGAGGAGGAGATCGCCGAGCTGCGCTCGAACGACAAGGTCGAGGCCGAGCTCGCGCAGATGAAGGCGCGCGCCGCCGGTCAGACCGCCGCGCGGGAGGGCTGACGCCATGGAGGACGTGCTGGTCCCGATCGTCGCCTGCGGCTCGCTGTTCATCGGGCTGCCCTGGCTGATCTTCCACTA
>CAXUGZ010000212.1:0-3345 GCA_964250685.1 uncultured Sphingomonadaceae bacterium | reverse complement strand
GGGCATCTATTACGATCCGACGCGGCCGAGCGCGCTCGAGACGATCCTCGCGACCGCCGACTTCCCGCCCGCGCTGCTGCGCCGCGCCGAGGCGCTCACCCGCCTGATCGTGACGCGCGGCATCAGCAAATATGCCAGCGCCGCGCCCCCCGCCGCGGTGCCGACCGCGCCGCGCCTCACACGCACCGTGCTGGTGGCGGGGCAGGTGGAGGACGACATGTCGGTCAGGCTGGGAGCCCCCGGGGTCGCGGGCAATCTCGATCTGCTCGCGCGCGCGCGCGCCGCCGAGCCGCACGCGACCATCCTGTTCAAGCCGCATCCCGATGTCGACGCGGGCCATCGCAAGGGCCGCGTGCTCGATGCGATGCTGCTCGCGCATGCAGACGCGGTGGTGCGCGACGAGCCGATGGCGGCGCTGCTCGGACGCGTCGACGCGGTGCACGTGCTCACCTCGCTGACCGGCTTCGAGGCGCTCCTGCGCGGGCTGGAGGTGACGACGCACGGCACGCCTTTCTATGCCGGCTGGGGGCTGACGCGCGACCTCGCCGGGCCGGTGGCGCGGCGCACGCGGCGGCTGACGCTGGCCGAACTGGTCGCGGGCACGCTGATTCTCTATCCGCGCTACCTCGATCCGGTGACCGAACTGCCCTGCCCGCCCGAGATATTGCTCGAGCGGTTCGCCGAGGGCTGGCGGCCGCGCACCACCTGGCTGGTACGGCTGCGACGCTGGCAGGGGCGCCTGGCCAAGCTGGTCGGAACGACCTCGGGTTAGCCGCGCATCGCCGCGAGCAATGCGTCCGCGACCTGCTCGGCCGCGAGGTCCGCGCGCGCGCCCGCCGCGCCCCCCGCCGCCCAGATCGCGTAATCGGTGCGGCGATCGGGGGCGCCGGGGGCGTGGAACGGGCCGGCGAGGCTCGGCTGGTGATCGCCGTAGAACACGATCCAGCCGCGCCCTCCCGCCGCCTCGATCGCCTCGCGCAGGACCGGGATCATCGCGTCGGTGGTCGCGAGATGCGCCAGCCAGCGCCCTGCGGCGTCGGCATCGGGCAGGCCGCGCCACTCGGCGGGAAGCGGCGCCGGGGCGACCGCGTCATGACCCGCGTCCCATGGCCCGTGATTTTCCATCGTGATGGCGAACAGCAGCAGGCGCGGCCCATGCTCGCGCACCAGCCGCGCGGCGCACTCGGCCACCGCGCGGTCGCTGACATAGGGCCCGCGCCGCTCCGCGCCGGCGAACCCCTCGATGCCGATGAACTCGTCGAAGCCGAGCAGCGGCATCACCTTGTCGCGATAGTAGAAGCCCGCATCATACGGATGGATGCAGATCGTGCGGTATCCGGCCTTGGCCGCCGCCGAGGCGAGCGAGGGCAGCGGCACGCGCGCGAAATGCTCGTAGGGATTGTAGCTGTCGAGCCCCAGCGCGTCGGCGCCCAGCCCCGCCAGCACCGCCAGCTCCGACCGGATCGTGTTCGCGCCCCAGCACGGCACGTCGAGCCGTCCGTGGCGCACCGCCTCGCGCTGGAGGCGCGCGAAGTGCGGCAGATGATCCGCCAGCTCGCCATGCAGCCGGCGCGCATCGACGAACGACTCGCCCTGCACGATCAGGATCGGCCCCGCGTCCGCTGGCAGCGCCGGCCAGGCGCGCGCCTGCGCCGCGCGCTGCCGCGCCGGCCGCTCGCTGCGCGCGAGCGTGGCGTGGATCACGCAGGTGGCGAGCAGGCCGAAACGCCGCGAATCGACGATCGCATCGCGGCTCGGCCCCCACCGCGTGTAACGCCGGGCGAGGCCGCGCAGCAGCGGCGGCGCGGTCGGCAGCACGAACAGCGCGCGGCCGAGCGCGAGCGCGACGATCGCCCGGGCAACGAAGCCGAGCAGCCCGACGTGCCACAAAGGCGGCTCGATCCAGACCAGTCCGCCGATCGCGGCGGCGCACGCGATCGTCGCCGCGATCATGCGGCCGGTGCCGACGAACGCCAGGTACAGGCGCGGGTGGCGCACCACCTCGAGCAGCTCCGCGCGGTCGGCGAACACCACGGGCTCGTTGAGCACCGCGCGCTTGACCCGGTCGGCGACGCCCATCCCCAGCCCCAGGCACAGGATGGCGAGCCCGGCCAGGATCGGGCGCGCGGTCGGCAGCAGGAACAGCAGGAAGCCCACGCCGATCGGGAACGCGTCGAGCGCGAGCGCGCCCGCGCGGCCGGGACCCGCGCCGCCCGCCAAGCGCGCGCCCACCAGCCGCCGCAGACCCGCCCAGGTGAGCAGGCAGAGGAGCACCCCCGCGCCCGGATGGAGCATGGCTAGCGGCCGGGCTCGATATGGAAGCGGAAGTTGCGCATGATGCGGTCGCCCAGCGCCGCGGGCATCAGATCGGCCGCCTGCGTGCCGAGCGCGAGCAGGCGGGGGAAGACGATGCGGCGGCGGCGCGCGTCGATCCCCTTGCGGATCACGCGCACCATCCGGTCGAGCGGCACCATCAACGGCGTCGGCCCATGCCAGCGATCGGTCATCGGCGTGTCGAAGAAGCCCGGGACGATCACGCTCACCGCGATGCCCTGCGGGCCGAGCAGCGCGCGCAGCGCCTCGCCATAGGCGCGGATGCCCGCCTTGCTCGCGCTGTAGGCGGGGCTGTAGGGCAGGCCGCGCAGCGCCGCGGTCGAGGCGACCACCGCGATCTGGCCGCGGCCGCGGCGGATGAACGCGGGCAGCAGGGGCTCGATCGTGTTGATCGTGCCGAGCAGGTTGGCGCGCACCTGCATCGTCGCGAGCGCGAGCCCCTCGGGCTGCCCGCCCGCACCGGTGCCGGCGGAGACGCCCGCGCAGGCGATCACCAGGTCGAGCGGCGCCGCGCGGTCGCGCTCGGCCAGCCAGGCGCCCAGCGGCGCGGGCTCGCCGACGTCGAAGCGGCCGGTGACGACATTGGCGCCCGCCGCTTCACAGGCGCTGGCGGACGCCGCCAGCCGCGCGGGGTCGCGCCCGACCAGCGACAGCGTCACGCCGGGCGCCGCATAAGCGCGCGCGAGCCCGGCGCCGAGCCCGCTTGATGCGCCGGTGATCAGGATGCTGGCGGTGCCGCTCATCCCCGCGCGGCAAGCGTCGCCACGGCTGTCGAGCGCGGCGCCCCCGCCATGCGCATCACGGGCGATGGGGCCTCGGACGCCTCGAGCCGCGCGGCCGCGCCGGCGACGAGCATGGCGAGGCCCTGATCGCTGAAATAGCCGCCGCGGATCAGGCAGCGATCGATCAGCACGCGGCGGAAGGCGTCGTACACCTCCATCTCGGGTGGCGTCGGCGCGCGCCAGAAAGCGTCGAGCCCGCGCTGGTGCGTGATGCGCGGCATGTCGTAAA
>CAXUGZ010000211.1:0-3361 GCA_964250685.1 uncultured Sphingomonadaceae bacterium | reverse complement strand
GGGCGCGGTGGCGCGGCTCGAGCGGCACGGCTGGCCGGGCAACGTGCGCGAGCTGGAGAACCTGATGCGCCGCCTCGCCGCGCTGGCGCGCGATCCCGTCATCACGCCCGCAATGATCGAGCAGCAGCTGGGGCAGGGGGGCCACGGGGCCGCTCTGGCCCCCGAGGCGGCAAGCCTGAGCGAGGCGATCGAGCATCAGCTCGCGCGCCACTTCGCCGGCTACGGCCAGGCACTGCCGCCCGACGGGCTCTACGACCGCGTGCTCGCCGAGCTGGAGCGCCCGCTGCTGCGCCTGACGCTCGCCGCGGTGCGCGGCAATCAGCTCAAGGCCGCGCGCCTGCTCGGCATGAACCGCAACACGCTGCGCAAGAAGCTCACCGAACTGGGCGTGGGGCCGCGGGTGCGTCGCGGCGACGCCTGACGATCGTCCCGCCCGCACCACCGGCCACCGCATCTGTGTTCCATCCGCCACAAAGCTGTGGTAGCGCTGCCACGATGATGCCGTCGATCCAGGGCAGCACCGCGCGCGCTCCGCGATGGCGGCGGCGCCTCAGGCTGCTGCGGATGCGCCCGCGCCGCGTTGCGCGCGGCGCCGAGATGCTGGTCGTCCTGCTGATGATCGGCATGGTAGTGGTGACATGGCGGCTGGTGCGCCACAGCGCCGCCGCCCCGCAGGCACCGCTCAGCCCGCCGGTGGTCGCGCTGCTGCTGGTGGCGAACCTCGTTCCGGCGATGGGGCTGCTGGTGCTGGTCGCGCGGCGGATCGCGCGCGGCCGCTCCGAACGCTCGCCGCTCGGCGGACGCGCCGGGCTGCACGCGCGGCTGGTGGCGTTGTTCTCGGTGGTGGCGGCGCTGCCGACCCTGCTGGTGGTGATCTTCGCCTCCCTGCTGTTCCAATATGGCGTGCAATTCTGGTTTTCGGACCGGGCGCGCACCGTGTTGCAGAACGCGGACAAGGTCGCGCAGACCTATGTCGAGGAGCATCGCCGCGACCTCGCCAACGAGAGCATCGCCATGACCGGCGACCTGCTCAACGCGCTCAACACCGCCTCGCCCGCCGATCCGCATTGGGAGAGCTATTTCGCCAGCCAGGTCTTCTACCGCCAGCTCGATCAGGCGGCGGTGATCCAGCTCGGCGCGGACGGGGCGGAGCGGCTGATCTGGGGCGCCAATCTCGACAAGCGCGCGCTCGAGGCGCGGCTGCCGCGCGCGCTCGTGCCGATGCTGCGCGACGGCAAGCCGCATGTGCGCGTGCTGAGTGGGCACCTCGAATCGGCGATGCGCTTCGATCCCGCGACGCGCACCTTCATCTGGATCCAGCGCAGCGCCAATCCGCTCGTGCTCGCGCAGGCGGGGCGCGCCAACATCGCGCTGGGCGATTACCGCTCGCTGATCGATCGCTCGCGCTCGCTCCAGCTGCGCTTCAACGCGGCGCTGCTGCTGATCTCGCTGCTGATCGTCGGCGCCGCGATCTGGGTGGCGCTGACCGTGGCCGACCGGCTGGTGCGCCCGATCGGCGAGCTCGTCGGCGCCGCGCGCGCGGTCGCGGGCGGCGACCTCACCGCGCGCGTCAGGTCGCCCAACCAGCATGACGAGGTCGGCACGCTGGCGGCGGCGTTCAACCGCATGACGCGGCGCCTGCAGGAGCAGACCGGCGCGCTGGAAAGCCGCCGCGCGCTGACCGAGGCGGTGCTGTCGGGCGTGTCCGCGGGCGTGCTCTCGGTCGATCGCGAGCGCGTCGTGACGCTCGCCAACCTCTCCGCGCAGGCGCTGCTGCGCACGGGCGAGCCGAGCCTGATCGGACGGCGGCTGGCGGAGATCGCGCCCGATCTCGATCGGCTGCTCGACAGCGGCGAGCGCGGCGCGGTGGTCGAGCTGGGGCAGGGGGGCGAGCCGCGCACGCTGGCGGTCACGCTGGTCGGCGCGGGCGCGGGGCACGTGCTCACCTTCGACGATATCACGCAGCAGCTCGCCGACCAAAGGCGCGCGGCGTGGGCGGACGTCGCGCGTCGCATCGCGCACGAGATCAAGAACCCGCTCACCCCGATCCAGCTCGCCGCCGAGCGGCTCCAGCGCCGCTACGGCCGCGAGATCACCAGCGATCGCGCCACCTTCGACAAGCTCGTCACCACGATCGTGCGGCAGGTGGGCGACATCCGCCGCATGATCGACGAATTCTCCTCGTTCGCGCGCATGCCCCGCGCGCAGTTCCGGCGCGAGAACCTGGTCGATATCGCGCGCCAGACCTTGTTCCTGCACGAAGTCGCGCACCCGCAGCTGAGCTTCACGCTCGACGCGCCCGATCCGCCGCCGCGCATGGTCTGCGACCGGCGCCAGATCGGGCAGGCGCTCACCAACGTCGTCAAGAACGCGGTCGAGGCAATCCAGGCGCGCGTCGGCGAAAGCGGCGCGGGGCAGGTGGCGATGACGATCCGCGCCTCCGACGAGCGGCTGTCGATCGAGCTGGTCGACGACGGGGTCGGCCTCCCCGCCGAGCGCGAGCGGCTGACCGAGCCCTATATGACGACGCGCGCCAAGGGCACCGGGCTCGGGCTCGCGATCGTCCAGCGGATCGTCGAGGACCATATGGGCGCGATGGCGTTCGCCGACCGCCCCGGCGGCGGCAGCGTCGTCCGCCTCGAATTCGATTGCCAGGCGCTCGAGCGCCTGATCGAGGGGGAGCCCGCCGCGCCGGCGCACGACCCCGTTCCCGAGCTTGCCGGCGCCAGGAGCGCATAGTCCAGATGCCCCTCGATATCCTTGTGGTCGACGACGAGGCCGATATCCGCGAACTGGTGGCGGGCGTGCTCGAGGACGAGGGCTATCGCCCGCGCACCGCGCACGATGCGGATACCACGCTGGGCGCGCTGAGCGAGCGGCGGCCGAGCCTGGTCCTGCTCGACGTGTGGCTGCAGGGCTCGCGGCTCGACGGGCTCGCCCTGCTCGCCGAGATCAAGCGGCGCGATCCGACGCTGCCCGTGATCGTCTTTTCCGGCCACGGCAACATCGACACCGCGGTCGCGGCGGTGCGCGAGGGCGCGGTCGACTTCATCGAGAAGCCGTTCGAGAGCGCACGCCTGCTCCATTTGGTCGCGCGCGCGACCGAGACCGACCGGCTGCGGCGCGAGAATGCCGATCTGCGGGCGCAGGTCGGCCAGGAGGACGAGCTCACCGGCACCAGCCAGGCGATCAACCAGGTGCGCGCGACGCTCAAGCGCGTGGCTGGCACGGGCAGCCGCGTGCTGATCTCTGGCCCCGCCGGCGCGGGCAAGGAGGTCGCCGCGCGCCTGCTCCACAATTGGAGCCAGCGCGACAAGGCGCCGTTCGTGGTCGTGTCCGCCGCGCGGATGACGCCCGAACG
>CAXUGZ010000210.1:0-3387 GCA_964250685.1 uncultured Sphingomonadaceae bacterium | reverse complement strand
GACCGTGGCGGCGGGCGAGGCGGCGATCGGGCTCGCCATCCTGGTGATCTATTTCCGCGGCCGTGGCACCATCGCCGTCGACGACGTCAACCGGATGAAGGGGTGATGGTGGGCATTGCCTTCGTCATTCCCGCGAAGGCGGGAATCCATTCGCGTGACGTTTGCGATCAATTCGTTGGCCGATGCTTATGGATTCCCGCTTTCGCGGGGATGACCGGTTGGAAGCGGGGACGATGAACGCGATCCTGTTCATCGTTTTCCTGCCGCTGGCCGCGGCGATCGTCGCGGGGCTGGGGCAGCGGCTGATCGGCGCGACGGCGGCCAAGCTGCTCACCACGGGCGCGCTGTTCGTCGCCTGCGCGCTGTCCTGGGTGATCTTCGCCGGTTTCCTGCAAGGCACCGCCGTCGCCGGCACCACCGAAGTGACGCGCTGGATCACGTCGGGTAGCATGGACGTCCACTGGGCGCTGCGCGTCGACGCGCTGACCGCCGTGATGCTCGTCGTCATCACCAGCGTCTCCGCGCTCGTTCACCTCTACAGCTGGGGCTATATGGCGGAGGACCCGGACCAGCCGCGGTTCTTCGCCTATCTCTCGCTGTTCACCTTCGCGATGCTGATGCTGGTGACGGCCGAGACGCTGGTGCAGATGTTCTTCGGCTGGGAGGGCGTCGGGCTCGCCAGCTATCTCCTGATCGGGTTCTGGTATCAGAAGCCCAGCGCCAATGCCGCGGCAATCAAGGCGTTCGTCGTCAACCGCGTCGGCGATCTGGGCTTCATGCTCGGCATCTTCGGGACGTATCTGGTGTTCGATACCGTCTCGATTCCCGCCATCCTGGCGAACGCGCCGCACCTTGCGGGGTCGACCATCGGCTTCCTGTGGTTCCGCGCGGACACGCTGACGGTGCTGTGCCTGCTGCTGTTCGTCGGCGCGATGGGCAAGTCGGCGCAGCTGGGGCTGCACACCTGGCTGCCGGACGCCATGGAGGGCCCGACGCCGGTCTCCGCGCTGATCCACGCCGCGACGATGGTGACGGCGGGCGTGTTCATGGTCTGCCGCCTGTCGCCGCTGTTCGAGGCGGCGCCCGCGGCGCTCACCTTCGTGCGCTTCGTCGGGGCGGCGACCTGCCTGTTCGCGGCGACCTGCGGCCTGGTGCAGACCGACATCAAGCGCGTGATCGCCTATTCGACCTGTTCCCAGCTCGGCTACATGTTCTTCGCCGCCGGCGTCGGCGCGTACGGCGCGGCGATGTTCCACCTGTTCACGCACGCCTTCTTCAAGGCGCTGCTGTTCCTGGGCGCGGGCAGCGTGATCCACGCGATGCACCACGAGCAGGACATGCGCTATTATGGCGGCTTGCGGAAACGCATCCCCGTCACCTTCTGGACGATGCTGCTCGGCACGCTGGCGATCACCGGCGTCGGCATTCCCGGCGTGTTCGGGCTGCCGGAGATCGGTTTTGCGGGCTTCCACTCCAAGGACGCGATCATCGAGCTGAGCTATGCGGCGGGGCAGCCGGGCGCGTGGTTCGTCGGCGTGTTCGTCGCGCTGCTCACCAGTTTCTATTCGTGGCGGCTGATGTTCCTCACCTTCTGGGGCACGCCGCGCTGGGCGGCGTCCGAACACATCCAGCACGCGCTGCACGACGCGCATGGGCATGGCCATGCGCAGGGCGAGCATGAGCCGGCTGGCGAGCAGGGCGGCAGCGAGCCCGACGCGCATGGGCCGTCGCAGCAGGACCTGCCGGCGGGCACGGGCGGTTACCACCCGCACGAGAGCCCGTGGGTGATGGCGCTGCCGCTGGTGTTGCTCGCGTTCGGGGCGGTGTTCGCCGGCTACCTGTTCCACACCAGCTTCGTCGGCGAAGAGGCAGGCCGCACCTTCTGGCACGGCGCGATCGCCTTCGACCGGACGCTGATGGGGTCGGTGGAGGGCATTCCGCTGTTCGCCAAGCTCGGGGCGTTCGTGGCGATGCTGCTGGGCCTGGTCGCGGGCTGGTACGCCTATCTGCGCGCGCCGCAGACGCCGGCCGCCGTCGCCGACCAGTTCCGCGTGGTCTACCGTTTCCTGCTCCACAAATGGTATTTCGACGAGCTGTACCACCTGCTGTTCGTCCGGCCCGCCTTCGCGATCGGGCGCCTGCTGTGGCATCGTGGCGACGAGGGGACGATCGACCGCTTCGGCCCCAACGGCTTCGCCTGGGCGGTGGCGCTGGGCAGCCGCGGGGCGGGGCGGCTGCAGTCGGGCCATCTCTACACCTATGCCCTCGTCATGCTGATCGGGCTGACCGGGGCGGTGACGTGGGCGATCACGCGATGACCGGGTTGCCGATCCTGTCGCTGCTGCTCGCGATCCCCGGGATCGCGGCGGTGGTGTGCCTGTTCCTGTCGGCCGCGAGCGCGCGGCGGCTGGCGCTGGCGGCGACGCTGGCCGATCTCGCGCTCGGTGTCGTGCTGTGGGCCGGCTATCGAATCGGCGGACCCCAATGGCAGTTCGTCGAGCACGGTCCGAGCCTGGGCGTGTTCCGCTGGGCGCTGGGCACGGACGGCTTCGCGCTGCTGCTGATCGAGCTCAGCGTCTTCCTGATGCCGATCTGCATCGGCGCGAGCTGGCGCGCGATCACCGAGCGCGTGCCCGAATACATGGCCGCCTTCCTGCTCACCGAGGTGCTGATGATCGGCACCTTCGCGGCGCAGGACCTGTTCCTGTTCTACATCTTCTTCGAGGCCGGGCTGATCCCGATGTATCTCATCATCGGCATCTGGGGGGGCGCCAACCGGGTTTACGCCAGCTACAAGTTCTTCCTCTACACGCTGCTCGGCTCGGTCGTGATGCTGATCGCCATGCTCTACATGGCGCATGCGGCGGGCACGACCAGCATCCCGGCGCTGATGGCGTACGACTTTCCGGCGCCTGTCCAGACCTGGCTGTGGCTCGCCTTCTTCGCTTCGTTCGCCGTCAAGATGCCGATGTGGCCGGTGCATACCTGGCTGCCCGACGCACACGTCCAGGCGCCGACCGCGGGATCGGTGATCCTGGCCGGCGTGCTGCTGAAGCTGGGCGGCTACGGCTTCCTGCGCTTCAGCCTGCCGATGTTCCCGGAAGCGTCGGCGCAACTCGCCTGGCTGATGTTCGCGCTGTCGGCGGTGGCGGTGGTCTATACCTCGCTCGTCGCGCTGGTGCAGTCGGACATGAAGAAGCTGATCGCCTATTCGTCGGTCGCGCACATGGCGATCGTCACCATCGGCCTGTTCGCGTTCAACCGGCAGGGGATCGAGGGCGCGATGATGGTCATGCTCGGCCATGGCCTCGTCTCGGGCGCGCTGTTCCTGTGCGTGGGGGTGATCTACGACCGGCTGCATACCCGCGAGATCGCGCGCTATGGCGG
>CAXUGZ010000209.1:0-3396 GCA_964250685.1 uncultured Sphingomonadaceae bacterium | reverse complement strand
GCGGTCGCCATCATCAGCAGGAAGATGACCACCCCGAGCAGCCACACCATCTCGCGCGGCGCCTTGTACGATCCGTAGAACAGGCCGCGGAAGATGTGCGTATAGACGACGATGAAGAACATGCTCGCGCCGTTGGCGTGCGCGTAGCGCAGCAGCCAGCCCGAATTGACGTCGCGCATGATGCTTTCGACGCTGTTGAACGCCATGTCCGAATTCGAGGCATAGTGCATCGCCAGGACGATGCCCGTCACGATCTGGACGGCCAGCGCCAGTCCCGCGAGCACGCCGAAATTCCAGAAATAATTGAGGTTGCGCGGCACCGGATAACCCGCGCCGACCGCGCCGTAGATGAGGCGCGGCACGGGCAGCTTGGCGTCGATCCACTTCATCAGCGGGTTCTTCGGCGAATAATGTTCGGCCCAGGGGAAGCTCATGCGGGGTCTACCTCAACCGATCTGGACGACGCTGGAGGACTTGAAGCTGTATTCGGGCACCGCGAGGTTCTTGGGCGCGGGGCCTTTGCGGATGCGCGCGGCGGTATCGTATTGCGAGCCGTGGCACGGGCAGAAATAGCCGCCGAACTCGCCCCGGCTCTCGCCGCTCGTGATACCGAGCGGCACGCAGCCGAGATGCGTGCACACCGCCATCGTGACCAGCCAGTTCTGGTGGCCCGTCTTGGTGCGCTGCGCGAGCGTCTCGGGATCGCGCAGCGACGACACCTGCACCGCGTTCGCCTCGGTGATCTCCTTCTGCGTCAGGTGGCGGATGAATACCGGCTGCTTGCGCCAGCTCACCTTGATGCCCGATCCCTCGGCGATCTTGGAGATGTCGACCTCGATCGAGGCGAGCGCGAGCACGTCGGCCGACGGATTCATCTGCGACACCAGCGGGATCACGACCGACACCGCCCCCACGCCGGCGAAGCTCACCGCCGCGATGTTGAGGAAGTCGCGCCGGCGCGGACCCGCCGCGCCCTCCTCCGCCGCGCCGATCACCGGCGGGCGCTGGTTCGGATCGTCGGCAGTTCCGGACGTCGCCATCTGCGAAAACCCTTTAGCTTCACCCCCGCCGCGAAGGAACCACGGCGCAGCGTCGCCAGACCGGCGGACGGCTGCGGGCGCTGATAGACGCGTGCCGCCCGCTTTGCCAAGCACCTTTGCAGGCACGCGAAACCTTGTCATCGCAGAGCGGCGCGGGCATCAGGACGCGATGCAGCCGCTCGATCCCGAACAGCAGTCGGCGCGCGCCTGGTTCGAAGGGCTGCGCGATCGGATCTGCGCCGCATTCGAAGCGATCGAGCGCGAGGCCCACAGCGACGCCGCCTTCGCCTTCACCCCGTGGGCGCGCACCGATGCGCAGGGCGAGGATGGCGGCGGCGGGGTGCGCGGCCAGATGAACGGCGCGGTGTTCGAGAAGGTCGGCGTCAACGTCTCCACCGTCGGCGGCGCGTTCGCGCCCGAGTTCGCGCGCACCATCCACGGGGCGGGGGACGATCCGCGCTTCTTCGCGACGGGCATCAGTTTGGTCGCGCACATGGCCAATCCGCACGTGCCCGCGGTGCACATGAACTGCCGCTTCCTCGCCACCACCAAGCGCTGGTTCGGCGGCGGCGCCGACCTCAACCCGCCGCTTCCGCAGCAGGAGGACACCGACGACTTCCACGCGGCGTTGCGCGCGGCGTGCGAGGCGCATCCGGGCGCGGGCGACTATCCGCGCTACCGCCAATGGGCGGAGGATTATTTCTGGCTGCCGCATCGCCAGGTGCATCGCGGCGTGGGCGGCATCTTCTTCGATCACCTGGAGGGCGCGTTCGCGCGCGACCTCGCCTTCGTCCGCGCGGTGGGCGAGGCGTTCCTCGACGCGTTCCCGCGCATCGTGCGGCGGCGCATGGGCCAGCCGTGGACCGAAGCCGACCGCGCCGCGCTGCTCGCCTATCGCGGGCGCTACGTCGAATTCAACCTGGTCTATGACCGCGGCACGTTGTTCGGGCTCAAGACCGGCGGCGACATCGACGCGATCCTGATGAGCCTCCCGCCGGTCGCGACCTGGAGCTGAAGCAATTTCCGAGCCGAGCGAACCGAGTCTCCTTTCCGTTCGTGTCGAGCGAAGTCGAGACACGCTGCGTTGCGCCCGCGGCACGTCCCTCGACTGCGCTCGGGACGAACGGGAGGTAGAGTCAGAACCACCCAGATGTGGTCGGAGCGGATGGTGACCCCGATCCCGCCCGGCGAGCTCGCCTCGATCGTCACCTCGCTCGAGCTGCGGACCCGCCCCCGTCCGGCGCCGCTGCCGCCGTCGCCGCTGCGGCTGGCGCGCTGGCGCACCCCTTCGGCCGAGGCGTACCGCGCGCTGTTCCGGCGGGTGGGTTCGCGCTGGCTGTGGTTCTCGCGGCTCGTGCTCGACGATCGGGCGCTGACCGCGATCATCGGCGACGGCGCGGTGGAGGTGCATGCGGTGGTCGACCGCGCGGGGATCGAGGTCGGGCTGCTCGAGCTCGATTTCCGCGTCGCGGGCGAATGCGAGCTCGCGTTCTTCGGGCTGGTGCCCGAGCTTGCCGGGCGCGGGCACGGGCGGTGGCTGATGGCGCAGGCGCTCGCGCTCGGCTGGCGCGGCGGGGTCGAGCGGATATGGGTGCACACCTGCACGCTCGATCACCCGTCCGCGCTCGGCTTCTACCGCGCGCAGGGGTTCACCGCCTTCGCCCGCGCGATCGAAATGTTCGCCGATCCGCGCCTGCTCGGCATCCTGCCGCGCGACGCGGCCCCTCAGCTGCCCCTGCTCGATCCCACGAGCTGCCGGTAGAGCGCCACCACCAGCAGCTGGAGCCCGACGTTCACCGCCGCCGCGACCGCCTGGACGAGCACGTCGGCGAGCACCGATCCGAGTTCGGGCAATCCCAGCGTGCGTCCCAGCACGAGCAGCAGCACGCGCAGCGCGCTGCCGAGCGCGAGCAGCACCACCCCGCCCCCGACCAGATAGACCGCCAGCGCGCCGAGCAGCCGCCACGACCCGCCCCGGCTGATCGCCCAGGCCGCGCGCAGCGCCGCGATCGGCCCCAACCGCCGCTCGACGATCAACGGCGCGAGCAATGCCAGCCTGACCCACAGCAACAGCACCGCGCCCAGGATGACGCCCACCAGCAGCCCCTGCTGCGCCGCCACGTTGACGCCCGCGAGGCTGAGCACGATCGAGACGAAGGTCAGCGCGACCAGCAGGCCCACCCCCACCAGCACCAGCGCGGCCAGCAGCACCCACAGCCGCCGCGCCGCCAGCACCAGCGCCTCGCGCACGCTGATGCGCGGCACCAGCGCCAGCGCGGTGACCGCGAGCCCGCCGAGGCAGCTCAGCGCCAGCACGGCCAGCATGAACGATATCAGCAGGCCGAGCATGGCGGAA
>CAXUGZ010000208.1:0-3407 GCA_964250685.1 uncultured Sphingomonadaceae bacterium | reverse complement strand
GGGTCGATTCGGGCATCAGGCTGATGAAGTCCCAGAAGGTGTCGTGCGCGCTCGCGGCCTGCGGATAGCCGCTCTGCGCCTCCATCTTCACCGAGTGGATCAGATCGGGAAACTTGATCGCATCCTGGATGAAAAACACGGGGATGTTGTTGCCGACCAGGTCCCACACACCATCCGGGGTGTAGAACTTGACCGCGAAGCCGCGCACGTCGCGCGGCGTATCGACCGATCCGGCACCCCCGGCGACGGTGGAGAAGCGCGTGAACACGGGCGTCTTCGTACCCTTGGCGAAGACCGTCGCCTTGGTGATGTCGCTGATGTCGTCGGTCGCCTCGAAATAGCCGTGCGCGGCCGATCCGCGCGCGTGCACGATGCGCTCGGGAATGCGCTCGTGATCGAAGTGGAAGATCTTCTCGCGCAGGACGAAATCCTCGAGCAGCACGGGGCCGCGCGCGCCCGCCTTGAGCTGGTTCTGGTTGTCCGAGATACGGATGCCCTGATTGGTGGTGAGGTGCTGCGCGCCCGCGTCATGGGGGCCCTTGGCCGGTACGTGCTGGTGGGTCTCCCCGCCCTCGCCCTTGTCGGTATCGAAATCCGCCGCGCTCGCCATGTCGTGCCTCTCGCTGTGTGAGGTGCCAACCTTCGGCGCACGGATTTGTTCGGAAAAGATTTTCGCCGCGCCTCCGGGAGTGTCGGCGCCCGGCCCGCCAAGCGGAGGACCAGCGGACACTTTCGCGCGACCTCGATTCGCCCTAGGGGACACGCCATGCTCATCCCCCTTCTCCAGATCGTCGATCTGCTGCTGTCGGTGCTGCTGTGGATCATCATCATCCAGGCGGTGCTGTCGTGGCTGGTCGCCTTCAACGTGGTCAACACGCACAACGATTTCGTGCGGCAGGTGCTCTATGCGCTGAGCCGCATGACCGAGCCGCTCTACCGCCCGATCCGGCGGCTGATGCCCGATTTCGGCGCGCTCGATTTCTCGCCGCTGGTGGTGCTGCTGCTCATCCAGATCACGCGCTCGATCGTGATCCCGGCGATCGCGCGCGCCGCGCTCGGCGGCCCGGCGGGGTGAGCGCGGCGATCATCGACGGCAAGGGGTTCGCCGAGGGACTGCGCGCCCGCGTCGCGGCGGCGGTGCCCGCCTTCGCCGCCGCGACGGGACGCAAGCCCGGGCTCGCGGTGGTGCTGGTGGGCGAGGACGCGGCGAGCGCGGTCTATGTCCGCGCCAAGGGCAAGGCGACCGAGGCCGCCGGGATGGCGGGCTTCACCCACCGCCTCCCCGCCGCGACCGGCCAGGACGAATTGCTCGCGCTCGTGCGCCGGCTCAACGACGATGCCTGGGTCGACGGCATCCTCGTCCAGCTTCCCCTCCCCGGCGGGATCGACGAGGCTGCGGTGATCGCCGCGATCGATCCCGACAAGGATGTCGACGGCTTCCACCCGGTCAACGCCGGGCGGCTGGCGAGCGGATTGCCCGCCTTCGTGCCGTGCACCCCGCTCGGCTGCCTGATGCTGCTCAAGGACCGGCTGGGCGCGCTCGCGGGGCTCGACGCGGTGGTGATCGGCCGCTCGACCATCGTCGGCCGGCCGATGGCGCAATTGCTGCTGGCCGAAAGCTGCACGGTCACGATCGCGCATTCGCGCACGCGCGACCTGCCCGCTCTGGTGCGCCGCGCGAACATCGTCGTCGCCGCGGTCGGCCGGCCCGAAATGGTCAGGGGCGACTGGATCAAGCCCGGCGCGTGCGTGATCGACGTGGGCATCAACCGCGTCGATGCGGGCGAGGGCAGGACGCGCCTGGTCGGCGACGTGGCGTTCGACGAGGCGGTTCGGGTCGCGGGCGCGATCACCCCCGTGCCCGGCGGGGTCGGCCCGATGACGATCGCGGTGCTGCTGCGCAACGCGCTGGTGGCGGCGCACCGGCGCGAAGGGCTCGCCCCGCCCGACGCGCTGTAGCGCAATGCTGTCGCTGTTCCTGTCGGCGTTCGTCACCTTCTTCCTGGTGATCGATCCGCCCGGCTGCGCGCCGATCTTCGCCGGCCTGACGCGCGGCGGCAGCGCGGCGCACCGGCGCGCGATGGCGCTGCGCTCGACCGGCATCGCCGCGGCGATCCTCGCTTTGTTCGCGCTGGTGGGCGAGCCGCTGCTCCGCGCGCTCGGCATCAGCCTCGACGCGTTCCGCGTCGCGGGCGGGATCATGGTGTTCCTGATCGCGCTTGAGATGGTGTTCGAGAAGCGGACCGAGCGCGACGAGCACCGCGTCGAGGAGATCAACCGCCGCGCCGCCGAGCAGCATCGCGCGGAGCCCGAGGATATCTCGGTCTTCCCGATGGGCATCCCGATGATCGCCGGGCCGGGATCGATCGCCGCGGTGATGCTGGTGACCTCGCGTGCCCACGGCGCGGCCTTGCCGGTGGTGCTCGCCGCGCTGGTGGCGGTGCTGGTGCTCACGGCGGCGGCGTTGCTCGCGGCGGGGCCGCTCATGCGCGTGCTCGGCGACAAGCTCGAGGCGATGATCACGCGCGTGCTGGGCGTGCTGCTGGCGGCGCTCGCCGCGCAGTTCGTGATCGACGGGATCAAGGCGAGCTTTGCCTGACCGGAAGTTCCCGGAAATAACCCGTTCGTCCCGAGCCCCTCAGCCCACCAGCCGCCACAGCCTGAACGGCGAATTGGCGGGGAGCGCCATCGGGGCGAGCCAGGGTGGCACGCGGCCGTGTGCGAGCTGGACGTAGAAGCCCTTGGGGCTCTCGCTCGCATAGACGGTCGATTCGCTCATCCCCGGGCAGAGCAGCAGCAGGCTCGCGCCGTGGCGGCGCATCACGCCGTGCGCGACCTCGGGATCGGCCGCGCGGAAGGCGTGCTGCACGTCGAGGATCGCGTCGCCCGCGCGGTGGTAGGGCGCCGCGACCGCAGCGTGATGCGTCACCGCGATCAGGCGCGGCCCCAGATCGATGAAGGTCAGGATCGTCGCCGGCGGCAGGGTGGCGATCGGCTTGAGCGCGGGCAGGGTCGGGCAGCGGCGGTTGGCGAGATCGACGCTGTGACGATAGGGCGTGCTGTTCTGCGGCACGGCCTTGACGATCAGCCCCGCGAACACGCCCGAGACGAGCACGAACACCGCGACCGATCCGGGCACGCGCACCGCCATCCAGCGGTGCGCCAGCGTCCAGCGCAGCATCGGCCAGCCGAGCGCGGTCGCGCCGATCGTGCCGAGCAGCTGCGATCCCGGACCCGCGCGCGTCTGCCAGAACAGCAGAAACGCGGAGAAGAGCGAGAGCAAAGCCACCAGCAGCCACGGCACCGCGAGCGCGGTCCCGCGCGCGCGCCACAGCGCGACGCCCGCGCCGACCACGCCGATCACCGACAGCGCGATCGTCGGGAAGGCGATGCGCCAGCCGTGATCG
>CAXUGZ010000207.1:0-3427 GCA_964250685.1 uncultured Sphingomonadaceae bacterium | reverse complement strand
AAGCTGACGCGGTGAGCTTCGGCCACCTGAATGCTTACGAGGCGGCGGGGAGGGTGAGTATCAGCCCTCCGATCGTCGCCGCCTCAATCCGCTCCCCGAACGCCACCTCCCGCCGCTCCGCATAATCGTCCACTTCGGGCGCCCACATCTGGTGGATGACACCACGATCGACATCCACCACCCAATATTCGGGCACAGCGTATCGAGCATAGAGCCGCGCCTTGCGCCCCAGATCGATCTTGAGCGTGGAATCCGAAATCTCGATGGCGAGCCTGACGGACCGTCCCGACAGGGTGCGGTCGTCGCTCGGTTCGGCGATGGCGATATCGGGCTCCGGCATCGAATCGCCCGACAGTTCGGTCGACGGCGCGGTGTAGAATTCCAGCGGCGATGCCATTGCCTTCAACGCGGCCCCGATCTCGGCCGTCAGCATTGCATGGACACGTGCATGGCGGCGATGAACGGCATTCACGACCCAGATTTCTCCTTCGATCAGCTCGGTGCGCGCGTAACGCTCGAATGCGCCGCTATCCGCGAGCATCAGGAAATCCTTGACCGTGAGCTTGGCCAGCGTCGGTTCGGTCAGTTTCTCCTGTACCGTCATCGCGCGATCACTCCTGTCGTCCGAGCGGATACCATCACAGCGGCGGATGATGATCAAGGGTGGTGGGTCCGGCGGGACTCGAACCCGCGACCTACAGATTAAAAGTCCGGTGCTCTACCAACTGAGCTACGGACCCGACCGGCGACCGCCCTATGGAGCGGGACCGGCCGGGTCAATCGGGCGTGCAGGTGGCGCACCGCCGCACCGCCCGGAAGCCGCCAATGTGCGGCGATCGTGACGAGCGGATCGAGCACGAAACGCCGCCGCGCCAGGCCGATGTGCGGCACGGTCAGCGCGGGTCGGCCGCGCGGGCGCCACCGGCCGCCCGACCATAACAGGATATCCAGGTCGAGCACGCGCGCGCCCCAGCGCCGCCCCCGCCGCCGGCCGAAGGCGCGCTCCACCGCCTTGAGGCGCGCAAGCAGGGCAGGGGGATCGAGCGTCGTCTCCACCAGCACCGCCGCGTTGGCGAAGGCGCGGCCGCCCGGGCCGATCGGGGCGGTGGCGAGCGTCGGCGAGGTGGCGAGCGGCACGATGCCTTCGCCACGCATCGCCAGAATCGCGGCGGCGATCACGCATGCCGGGCCGCCGTGGCGGACGTGGCGGCGGTTCGAGCCGAGCGCGATCGCGTAACGGTGCATGGCGCGTGCCCTAGCCGCGCGTGCGCCGACGCGGTAGCGCCGCGCACGATGACGCCCGCACCCGAACCGTCGCCCGATTGCCCGCTCTGCCCGCGCCTCGCGGCGTTTCGCGAACTCCAGCGCGCCAGTCACCCGGCCTGGTTCAACGCGCCCGTGCCCGGCTTCGGCGACCCACAGGCGTGGCTGGCGATCGTCGGCCTCGCGCCGGGGCTGCAGGGGGCGAACCGCACCGGGCGGCCCTTCACGGGCGATTTCGCGGGCGTGCTGCTCTACCAGACCTTGCTCAAGTTCGGGCTGGCGGAGGGCAGCTACGCGGCGCGTCCCGACGATGGTCTCAAGCTCACTGGCGCGACGATCGTCAATGCGGTGCGCTGCGTGCCGCCGCAGAACAAGCCGACGCCCGAGGAGATACGCACCTGCCGTCCGTTCCTCGAAGGCGCGCTGGCGGCTTTGCCGCGGCTGAGGGTGGTGGTGGCGCTCGGCCAGATCGCGCATCAATCGGCGGTCAAGGCGCTCGGCGGGCGGCTGCCCAAGGCGCGCTTCGGCCACCTCGCCGAGCATGCGATGCCGTCCGGTCCGGTGCTGATCGATAGCTACCATTGCTCGCGCTACAACCAGAACACGCGCGTGCTGACCGCCGAGATGTTCGAGGCGGTGTTCGCCCGCGCGCTGGCGGCGGGGACCGAGGCGGGGGTTCACATCGCCGCGCGCGCCGCCTCGATGTAGAGCGCGCGCAGGCGCCGCGCGATCGGGCCGGGGCGTCCGTCGCCGATCGCCTGCCCGTCGATCCGCACGATCGGCAGCACGAAATTGGAGGCGCTGGTGAGGATCGCCTCGCGCGCCGCCAGCGCGTCGGCGACGGTAAAGGCGCGTTCCGCGATGCGCAGGCCCGCGCGCGCCGCCGCCTCGAGCGCGCCGATGCGCGTGCAGCCGGGCAGGATCGCCTCGCTGTTCGGCCGCGTGACGAGCGTGCCTTCGGCCGCGACGATCAAGGCGGTCGAGGATGCCCCCTCGGTGACGAAGCCGTCCTCCACCAGCCATGCCTCCTGCGCGCCCGCCTCCGCCGCGGCGCGCTTGGCGAGCACCTGCGCGAGCAGCATCAGGCTCTTGATGTCGCGCCGTCGCCAGCGGATGTCGGGCATCGTCACCACCGCGATGCCCGTCTCCGCCGCCGGATTACCGATCACGTCGCGCGCCTGGGTGAACATCAGCAAGGTCGGATGCTCGGGGTTGGTCAGGAACTCGCGCTCGCCGACGCCGCGCGTCAATTGCAGGTAGATGCCGCCCTGATCGAGGGCGTTGCGCTCGATCAGGGCGCGCTCGATCGCCTCGATCTCGCCCGGCGGCAGCGGCAGCGCGATCTTCAGCGCCGCCGCCGAGCGCTCGAGCCGCGCGAGGTGGTGCGCCGATTCGATCAGCCGCCCGTCGAGCACCGCGGTCACCTCGTACACCCCGTCGGCGAACAGAAAGCCGCGATCGAGCACCGGCACGCGCGCCTCCGCCAGCGGCACGAACGCGCCGTCGAGCCACGCGATGCGCGCGTCAGACATCCTGCGTCAGCCGCCCGTACAGATCGGGCCGGCGATCGCGGAAGAAGCCGAACGCGGCGCGATGGCGCTTCACGCGATCGATATCGATCGTCGCCACCAGCACGCCCGTTTCCTCCGCGCCGAACTCGGCCAGCAGATCGCCGCGTTCGTCGCAGATGAAGCTGTGGCCGTAGAAGCTTTGCCCGTCCTCGCGGCCGATGCGGTTGGCCGCGACCACCGGCACGACGTTCGACACGGCATGGCCGATCATCGCGCGCCGCCACAGCCGCGACGTGTCGAGCGACGGATCGTGCGGCTCGTTGCCGATCGCGGTCGGGTAGAACAGGATCTCCGCCCCCATCAGCATCATCGCGCGCGCGGTCTCGGGATACCATTGGTCCCAGCACACGCCGACGCCGATCGTGCTGCCTGCGGCCGGCCATACCCGGAAGCCGGTGTTGCCCGGGCGGAAATAGAATTTCTCCTCATAGCCGGGGCCGTCGGGGATGTGGCTCTTGCGATAGACGCCCTGGACCGCGCCATCGGGGCCGATCATGGCGAGGCTGTTGTAATGATGCGGCCCGTCCGCCTCGAAGAAGCTGGTCGGGATCGTCACCCCCAGCTCCGCCGCCAGCGCCCGCATCGCGAGGACG
>CAXUGZ010000206.1:0-3466 GCA_964250685.1 uncultured Sphingomonadaceae bacterium | reverse complement strand
CCGACCTACGGCGTGACGGTGAACGCCGTCGAGGCGCGGTCGCGCGCCACCGCGATCGCGATCCTGCTGCTGGCGATGAACGCGATCGGGCTCGGGCTGGGGCCGCTCGCGGTCGGCGCGCTCAGCGACCATTTCGCGACGAGCGCCGCGTCGGCCACCGGGCTCACGCGCGCGCTGCGGTTGGACGTGATGGTCTATTTCTGGGCGGCGGCGCATTTCCTCCTCGCCGCGCGCGCGCTGCGGCGCGATCAGCTCCAGAGCGTCGCGCGGTAACGCGCGAAGCAGCGCGCGCCGCAGCCGAGCCGGATCAGCGCGCCCTCGGCGATCGCGGTGGCGCGGCGCGGATCCTCGGCGACGAGCGGGCGCAGCGCCTCGCGGTTCCAGTCGGCGCTGTGCTTGACGTCGAGCACCGCGTGGAGATCGAAATAACGCCGGTCGCGATCGCCGAGGCCGATGCGGCGCAGCCCCGCCGCGACGCACGCCGACCGGCCCGGCGCGGTCAGCTCGATCACGCCCAGCGCGCCGATCGAGTGCCACGCATAGCGCCGGCTCGTCGCCAGCGCGGTCATCGCGTTGGCCAGCATCAGGCTTTCCCACACCGTATTCTCGATCACGGGCGTGACCGCGAGCGTTTCGACCAAAGCGTCAAGCATCGGACCGTGCATGCCCTTGGGCTGGCCGCGCCCCATCTCGTCCCAATAGTTGCGCGCCAATTCGAGCTTGGCCTGGACGGGCATCTTGACCTGGGTGAGCGCGACGAGATCGTCGAATCCGGCTTCGCCCGCCGCCTCCTGCTCGAAGAACCAGCGCAATTGGTCGCGCGTCGCCTGCTCGGCGAGCCACGGGAACAGCGGGTCGCCCTGGCCGGGACCGACCTGCTTCAGCGCCTCGAACCAGGCGATGAAGCCGTCCGGATCGGTCGGCGCCGCCGCCGCCTGCTCCGCCACCTCGTCGCGCAGCTCCTCGATGAAGCCGCCCTCCAGGCGCAACATGCGCAGGTCGCGCTCCAGCGTCTTCTGCCAAGCGTCGTCGGGAAATGCCGGCGACATGCGCTCGCGGTTCCAATGTGCCAGTCCGCGTTGAAAGCTGTCCGTGAGAAATTGCGACGAGCGCCTTTGCGGCGCCTCGAGATCGGCCCTGCTCGCCATTAATTTACCTATTCCTATGTTCTTACGGGTAGCAGAACCCGGGTTGGCAGCGCCGGTTCCCGGTGGGATGCTTAACGCCCGATGAAGGAACCGAAGCGGTTTGGTTCCGTTCAAGCAACGGTTTTTGTAGAAGGGAGTACCAAGATGAAACGCAACGGACTCATTGCCAGCATGATCGGAATGTCGGTCGCGCTCGCCGCGCCGGCCTCGGCCCAGAGCAGCGGCCAGCTGCTGCGGGGCGGCGCGATCGGCGCCGGCGGCGGCGCGCTTGCGGGTGCGATCCTGCCCGGCGTGTCGGTCGGCACGGGCGCGCTCATCGGCGGCGCGGGTGGTCTCGCCTACACCGCGCTCAAGCATAATCGCCATTATTATCGCGATAATCGCGGTCGGCGCTATTATGTCGATAAGCGCGGGTACCGCGTTTACAGGTAAGCGCGGCTCGCGGTTGCGTCTAACGGCTCCGGCTTAGAGGCCGGGGCCGTTTTCGTGGGAACGCTAGAATCCGGCCAGCCACTCCGCGAGCATCGCCCGCCCCGCCGCAACCGCCGCCGGCCCCAGACGCGCGTGATCCGCGCGCATCGTGGCGGCATCGGTGCCGGCGGCGGCGAGGTAGTCGCCATCGGTGGCGATCCACTCCTCGATGCGCGGGTCCTCGCCCATCTCCGGGTGGAACTGAAGCGCGAGCAAAGTGCGCCCGCGGCGGAACGCCTGGTGCGGATAGGCATCGATGCCGGCGAGCAGCTCCACGCCGTCGGGAAGCTCGAACGTGTCGCCGTGCCAGTGCAGGACTGGGACATCGGCGAGATGGCGCAGCGGCGATGCGGCGCCGTCCCGCGACAGCGCGACCGGCGCGAAGCCCACTTCCTTGACGGGCCCCGGATAGACGCGCGCGCCGAGCGCCGCCGCTATCATCTGGCTGCCGAGACACACGCCGAGCGTAGGCAGTCCCGCGGCGATCCGGCGCGCCAGCCCGGCAATCTCGCCCTCCATCCACGGATACGCCGCGGCCTCGTACACGCCCATCGGACCGCCCATCACGACGATGAGATCGGGCGCGAGCCAATCGAGCGTGGCGAACCCCGGATCGGTCGCCTCGATCCGCTCGAACGCGTAACCCGCCTGCTCGATCGGCAGCCGGAATCCCGCCGCACCCTCGAACGGCGTGTGCCGCACGATCAGCGCGCGCCTGGCGCCCGCCATGCGCGTTCAATCGCCCGTAAGGATGCGCTCGACCAGCTGGCCGACCGTGGGCACGAAGCCGTTGGAATAGAACGGGTCCTGCTTGAAGCGGTAGGCGGCGTGGCCCGCGAACATGAGGTTCCGGTCGATGTCGCCGCCGTGCGCGATATCCTGCAGCGTCTTCTGGATGCAGAAGCTGCGCGGATCGGCCAGCCGGCCGGTCGAGTTGCCCTCGGTGTCCGCCCATGACGAGAAGGCGCATTGGCTGAGGCAGCCCATGCAATCGGTCTGATCCTTGCGGATCGTCCGCATCTCCTCGGGGGTCACGAACACGAGCGTGTTGTCGGGGGTCTTGAGCGCCGAGGTGAAGCCGCGCCCGACCCATTCGCGCGCGCGATGCAGATCGCCGAGCGTGACCCAGAAGCTCTTGCCTTTGACGCCCACGTCGAGCTGGTATTGATGATCCCCCGCCGCCTCCATCGAGAACGCGATCTGCCGCTCGGAGCGCGCCTCGAGGTTGCGCAGGAAGGGATTGTGCACCGCCGAGGAGTAGAAACCCGTCGGCGAGAAGCGGTGGAGCAGGATGTCGCCCTCGTTGAGCGTCGTCAGCCGATCCTTCCACGCTTGCGAGATCGGGCTTTCGCGCGTGAGCAGCGGGCGCGTGCCGAACTGGAAGGCGATGCTGCCGAGCTCGTCATTGTCGATCCAGTCGGCCCAGTCGCGCAGATACCACACGCCGCCCGCCATGATGATCGGCACGTCTTCCGCGACCCCGCCCGCGCGCATCGTCTCGCGCAGCGCCTTGACGCGCGGATAGGGATCCTGCGGCGCCTTGGGATCCTCGGCATTGGACAGGCCGTTATGCCCGCCCGCGAGCCACGGATCCTCGTACACCACCGCCGCCAGCCATTCCGCCGCCTTTGAATAAGCGCGCTTCCACAGCGCGTTGAACGCGCGGCCAGAGCTGACGATCGGCAGATAATTGACGCCGTAGGACGCCGCGATCTCGGACAATTTGTACGGCATGCCCGCACCGCAGGTGACGCCCGCCACCAGCCCGCGCGTCCGTTCCAGCACGCCGTGGAGCACGCGCTGCGCGCCGCCCATCTCCCACAGCACGTTGATGTTGATCGCGCCCT
>CAXUGZ010000205.1:0-3479 GCA_964250685.1 uncultured Sphingomonadaceae bacterium | reverse complement strand
AACTTGCGACCCCTGCGATGTCAACACAGTGCTCTACCACTGAGCTACACGCCCATGCCGCGCCCCTAGCGAAGGGGGCGGGCGGGCGCAAGCGGGTCGCTCAGATGTCGACCGCGCTGCCCAGCTCGAACATGCGGTTCACCTCGATCACCAGATCGCGCAGGTGGAACGGCTTGGACAGCACCGTCGCGTCGGGCGGCAGCGCGCCGTTGCGCAGCGTCACCGCGGCGAAGCCGGTGATGAACATCACGCGCAGGTCGGGATGCAGCGCGTGGGCGCGCTGCGCGAGCTCGATCCCGTCGAGCTCGGGCATCACGATGTCGGTGAGCAGCAGATCGAAGCTCTCCCGTCCCAGCAGCTCGAGCGCGGTGGTGCCGCGATCGACCGCGGTGACCGCATAGCCCGTCTTCTCAAGCGCGCGCTTGAGATAGACGCGCATCGAATCTTCGTCCTCGGCAAGAAGGATGCGGATCATCATGCTCTCCGGGCGGCCGAACGGGCGTGCGGCTTCGTCGACTATAATACCGGACGATTAAGGAATTCTAGTCGTCTTGTGCGCGGCACTCGCCGCCTCGCACGGTTAGGCCCTTCCATCGGGGGGCCGGCGCGGTCTAGCACGGCGCATGGCACGCCCCGGCGCATCACCCGATCCCCCCGCGCCGTTCGAACGGATCGGCCCGGACTTCGCCGCCACGCCGCTCGTCTATGCGGTGCCGCACGCCGGGCGCGACTATCCCGCCGCGCTGCTCGAGCGCAGCCTGGTGCCGCTCGCCACGCTGGAGGAGCTGGAGGACCGCCACGCCGATCTGCTGGTGGCGCGCGCGGTGGAGGAGGGCGCGGTGGCGATTGTGGCGCGGGTGGCGCGCGCCTGGATCGACCTCAACCGCGCCGAGGAGGATCTCGATCCCGCGCTGCGCCAGCCGCCGGGGAGCGGGCCCCCCGCCAGCGCGCGCTCGCGCGCCGGGCTCGGGCTGGTGCCGCGCCGCGTCGGACGGCGCGAACTGTGGCGCGTCGCACCGTCGCCCGAGAGCGCCGCCGCGCGCATCGCCGAGGTCCACCGCCCCTATCACGCCGCGGTCGCGCGCGCGCTCGACGATGCGTGGCGCCGCCATGGCCATGCGGTGCTGATCGATTGCCATTCGATGCCGCCTTTGGCCGGCGCGCGGCCGGCGCGGGTGGTGATCGGCGACCGCCACGGGCGCACCGCGGCACCGGGACTCGCCGCCCACCTCGCCGCGCATGCGGGCGCGCAGGGCTTCGCCGCCGCGCTCAACGCGCCGTATGCGGGCGCGCACGGGATCGAGCGCCACGCGCGGCCGGGCGACGGCATCCATGCGCTGCAGATCGAGATCGACCGCTCGCTCTACCTCGCGCCCGACCTGCGCACCGTCGCCGAGGGAATCGATTGCGCGCGCGATCTGGTGGCGGCGCTGGGACGCGTCGCTGCGGCGGCGACTCGGCCGACGCTCGACGTCGCGGCCGAATAGAGCGGCAGAAAAAAGCCACCCCGTGCTAACGCACGGAGTGGCCAAGGTTCAGGGAGGAAGCGCGCCGAAGCGCGCCGATACCGGGCCGCGAAAGGGGAACACGGCCAAGCATCACAGCTAGAATAAGCGAGCGGCCAAAGTGTTTCAAGGGCGGCGATTTTATTTTGCCGCAGCGGCTCAGGCGGCGCCGATCTGCACCTGCGGGGGGACCTTCCCCTGCTGCATCTGGCGGTTGAAGATCTCGCTCATCAGGTTGAGCGAGAAGAGGTGCGCGTGGATCAGCACGAGCATGCCGTTCTGGTTCATCTTGCGCAGCTGATCGCCGCGCAGGTCGCGCAGCTTCTCCTCGTTGACCATCTGGAAGCCGCGATAGATGTAGGGCTGCGCGACCCCCGGATGCTGGATCGTGACCTCGCCGTCCTCGAGCAGCCCGGTCGCCACCAGGTCCTTCATGAACTGCGCGGTGCGCTGCGCCGACATCTCGAACTGCTCGCAGAAGGCGAGCGTATCGGCCACCTGCTGGGTCGGCTCGCCATCCTCGAACAGCGCCACCCCATCCTCGAACGCGCCGAGCGCGCCCTGGCTGGGATCGAAGCACAGCGACATCTCCTCGGCGTCGGGCCGCAGCCGCGCGAGCATGAACGGGTAGCGCCGGACATAAGCGGGCAGATAGGTCGCCTGCGGCAACAGCACCCCCGCCTCGTCGACGAAGGTGTTGACGCCCTCGTTGAGCCCCATCAGCGCGAGCGGCACCGGATCGGAGCCCGCCGAGAACACGATCGGGTAGGTGCGCAGCGCGACCGCGAACTCGTCGGTGGTGACCGGGATGGCATGGGCGTTGCCGAGGAAGCTGAGCGAGTCGAGCGGCCTGAGCTTCCACGCCGCGTGCTCGAGCTTCGACAGCGGCACGAGGTTCTCGTAGAGGAGGGGCAGGCCCTGGGCCGGCGCGGCGCTCGCCATGTCGAAAGCTCTCCTGAAAAAGATGGCGCCGGCGCGTTGCGGCGCGGCCCGATGGACCGCCGCCGTCTATTGGCTTGCGCTGTGCGGCGCAACCGCGGGCACGAGCTTGCCCGGGTTCATGATCCCGCGCGGATCGAGCGCGTGTTTGATCGCGCGCAGCACGCCCAGCCGCGCCGCGCCCGCGGTGCGCGCGAAATCGGCGAGCTTGGTCTGGCCGATGCCGTGCTCGGCCGAGAGCGAGCCGCCCTGCGCGGCGACCAGATCGTGGACGAAGGCGCTGACCGAGGGCCCGGCCTGCTCGATCCATGCGCGGTCGTCCGCGTCGGCGGGGGCGCGCACGTTGAAGTGGACGTTGCCGTCGCCGAGATGCCCGAAGGCGAGCACGCGCGCTCGGGGGAAGCGCGCCTCCACCACCGCGCGCGCCTCCTCCAGGAAGGCGGGCATCGCCGCGACCGGCACCGCCACATCGTGCTTGGCGGCGAGCCCGTCGATGCGCTCGGCCTCCGATATCGCTTCGCGCAGCTTCCAGAACGCCTCGGCCTGCGCCTCGCTGGCGGCGATCGCGGCGTCCCCGATCAGTCCGTCCTCGGCCGCCGCGCCGAGGGCCTCGGCGAGCGCGGACGCGGGATCGGGGGCGCCCGACGGCGCCGTCGCCTCGATCAGCAGGTGCCACGGATGCGCGCCCGCCAGCGGCGCGCGCGTGCCGGGCACGTGGCGCAGCACCAAAGCGAGCGCCTCGGCGGGAACGATCTCGAAGCTCTCGATCGCCTCGCCGGTCCGCGCCTCCAGCCGCCGCAGCAGGGTCAGCGCCGCGTCGGGATCGGCGAGCCCGACCCAGGCGACCGCGCGCGCGCCGATCGCGGGGATCAGCCGCAGGCTCGCCGCGGTCACCACGCCGAGCGTGCCCTCGGCGCCGACGAGCAGCTGGCGCAGATCGTAGCCGCGATTGTCCTTGCGCAGCGCCGACAGCCCGTCGAAGCGCTCGCCCGAGGGCAGCACCGCCTCGATCCCCAGCACCTGCTCGCGCATCGC
>CAXUGZ010000204.1:0-3482 GCA_964250685.1 uncultured Sphingomonadaceae bacterium | reverse complement strand
CGCTGGACGAGCTGCGCGGGCTCGTCGCCGGCGAGCCCGCGATCGACGATCAGCAGATGCCCCAGGCCCCCGGCACCCAGCCGAAAGTCCGACCAGATCCGCGCCTTGCCGCACGCGACCTCGCACGCGACCAGCCCGTCGTCGCCGAACCGCGCCGCGGCGAGCTGCGCGCACGCATCTTCGTGGCCGGCGGGGAGGAGCGCCACCAAAGTCGCGCGGATCACCATGGCGGGCATCGCGGCGATCACCGCGCGCGCGGCGGCGAACGCCTCGACGTCGAACGCCTCGACGAACTCGCCCACGAGCAGGAAGCCGTAGGTCGCGAACTCGGCATGCCGCTCCCACACCATCTGCAGCGGCCCGAGCGTGAACAGCGCATGGCGCGCGTTGGGCGCCAGCGGCGGCGCATCGGGCGGGATCAAGGCGGCGACCTGCGCGCTGCTCGCCGCGAGCCCCGCCTCGTCGAGCAGGAGCACCACCTGGAGGAACCGCGCCGGCGCGGCGAAACGCGGCAGCCGGCGCAGGTGCATTTCCTGCGAAAGCGACGCGCGCAGCGGATGGTTGCGCGCCACCAGGCCGAGCGGATCGGCACCAGCCGCTTCGGGAGACGGCCCCGTCATCGCGCCATCTCCATCCGCACCGGACCCAGGCGCGCGCTTATTGCCGCTGGGTAATCCCCTGCGGATTGCGGAACGCGGCGCGCACCGCGGGTGCGGGCGCGACGTCGCTCGCGGCGACGGGCACTTCGGGCCCCTTCAGCATCGGATTGTCCGCCAGCATGGAGACGCCGCCCAACGGCTTGGACTGGCCCTGGTGGCAGGTCATGCAATTGGCCTTGTAGGGGTCGCCGTGCGGGCCCTTGCGATACGCCGGGAACACCGGCGCCAGTGACGAGATATAGGTGTCGTTGATGTCGCGCACCATGCGGATGCCGTAATAAGCGGTCGCGCGCTGCGCCCGGCTGAGCGACCACGAGCGGAACGACTGCGTGTTGTGGCAATAGGTGCAGTTCACCCCCAGCGACTGCGAGATGTGCATCATCAGCCCGTAAGACGCCTCCGCGTCCTTGATCGACGCGCGGTGCGCCACGGGATCGGGATAGGGGCTGTTGGCCGCCACCCGGATCTGCGCGGTGCCGCGCAGATAATGTTCGAACGCGTCGCCCGGCAGCGACGCGTAGCCGACATTCTTGTCGGGCGTGTTCTGGCCGTGCTTGTTGCCGATGATCGTCCGCTCGTTGGGAATGCCCGCCGCCTCGGCCCAGCGGTAATTGGGCACCGCGTTGCCGCGATGGCACGTCCAGCAGGTGACGCCGACATTCTGGACGTGGCTCGCCCAGCGCGTGTTGAGCGAGCGCGTCATCTGCAGCATGCGGCGCGCGACGATCTTGGTGTATTTCTCGTCCGAAGCCATGTTCTCCGGATTGTGGCAATAGGTGCAGCCCTGTTCGGGCGGCGCGACCCATTGGCTGATCGAGGCCATCAGCCGGTTGAAGCGGTCGGCCGAGATGTCGCCCAACACCTTCACGTTCTGGTAGGTCTCCGACGCGCGCGGCCCCGTATCGGCCGGCAGCGGATAGGGCGCCTCGGGGATCGCCGCCTGCTTGGCGGCGAGCCTGAGGTTGGTGATCTGTTCCAGGCCCGTGCCGCGATAGCCGGTCTGCTGCGTCTGCTTGTGGCCCAGCTCGCACCCCGCGAGCAGCAGCGGCAGCGCCAGCAGCGCAGACGCCCGGGGAAATGCCCCGCGCGCGCTCACCGCATCGCTCCCGGCAGAAGCGCGGGATCCTGCACGCCGGTGCCCGGATAATCGGGCGCATAATGATGCTGCACCGCCCACAGATACCAATTGTCGACCACCGTGCCCGTCAGCAGGATGCCGATCCCGCCGGTCAGCGTGGTCAGCACCGCGAACCACCACGCCCAGCGATGGATCGATTCGAACGTCGCGTTGAAGCCCATGGTCCAGCGCCAGAACAGCGCGCCGCGCTCGGCGGCGGTGCCGCGGTCGGTGATCTGCTCGATCTCGCGCTCGCCGCCGTAGCGTGCGACCGCCAGGATCGTGGCGCCGTGCATCGCGAACAACAGGGTCGAGCCGTACAGGAACACGATCGAGAGGCAGTGGAACGGATTGTAGAAGAGGTTGCCGTAGCGGATCGAGAAGGCCGCGGTCCAATCGAGGTGCGGGAAGATGCCGAACGGCACCGCCTCGGCCCAGCTTCGCATGAACATCGGCCGGATGAAGCCCAGCACCAGCATCAGCCAGATCGCGCTCAGGAACGCCCAGGAGACGTGCGTGCCCATCTGCAGATCACGCGCCCGGCGATAGGTGCGCGCCCACCACAACAGCACCGAGGTCGTCATCGAGAAACCCGCGAGCTGCCACCAGCCGCCCTCGGCCAGCGGCACGAACAGCGTGAAGCCCCATTGCGGCCCCGGCGGCTCGAGCGCGAGCCAGGGCAGCTGGCGCACGAACTGGATCGGGTTCCAACCGACCGAGGCCCACATGTTGAGCCCGATGATCTCGAACGCCAGGAACCCGAACATCAGCGAGGCGATGCCGAGCTTGCCGAGATAGATCGGCCCGAGCTGCGCCGCGCCGAGCTTGCCCAGCCAATAGCTATAGCCGGGCTGGCCGATGCGAGGGTAGCTTGCCCGCGGCAGCAGCGGCCCGAATTCGGGCGCCCCGCGAAGCTGAACCTGGGTGAAGACATTCTGATAGCGCATGATCTTGAGCCCCCTAGCGCCAGATCGGCAGGTTGAGCCACCACGTCCACCATTCCGGCCAGCCGCGCGTCCACAGCGGACCCGAGATGACGATGCAGATCGCGCTCCAGAAGCCCGCCGAAAGCGCCAGGAACAGCCCCAGCCGGTGGATGCCGAGCGTGCCGATGGAATAGCCGATCGTGTCGCGGAAGAAGGCGTCCTCATATTCGGGCGTCTTCACGTCGGTGCCCTTCTGCGGATTGACCGCCGAGAGCACCAGCCCGCCGTGCATCGCCAGCGCGAGCGTGGTCGTGAAGAAGAACGACACTGCCAGCATGTGAGCGGGATTGTAGTGGAAATGGAGATATTGGTAGCCGGTGTTGGACACCCAATCGAGATGGCTGAAGATGCCATAGGGGAAGCCGAAGCCCCACGCCCCGAGCAGGAAAGGCCGTATCACCACCAGCGTCACGTAGGCGAAGACCGCCACGCCATATGCGAATGGCACATGATAGCCGATGCCGAGCTTGCGGCAGATCTCGACCTGGCGCAGCATCCACGAGACGAACGCCCCGATCGCGCACAGCGTGATGATCTGCCAGAAACCGCCTTCCCGCAGCGGTGCCAGGCCAAGCCCGTATTTCAGATCGGGCGGAGCAATCGAGATCAGCCATGGGTTCCACGTATGCCCCAGCGACGCGGCGTACAGGATCAGCGCCGTGCCGAGGATCGCGCAGATCGCCGTCGTGACGCCGAAGAAGCCGACGTAGAACGGACCCG
>CAXUGZ010000203.1:0-3504 GCA_964250685.1 uncultured Sphingomonadaceae bacterium | reverse complement strand
CCTGCTCTCCCATTGCGACTTCAGCATGGATCGGCATCGCCGCTACAGGCTGGCATTTGGCTGAAATTCATTGCCGATTCACAGCTTGGAGCCGATGCAAACCGCATGACAAGAAGCCGCCAACTTGCCGCACTCGCTCTGGCTATCCCACAGGTCGCGCTCGCTGCGCCATCGGCCGGGCTCGCGCAGGTGCAGGCGCATCTGCGCGGCGTGACGACGATGACCGCCGCATTCGCGCAGATCGATCGCAACGGCGGCACGCTTACCGGCACGCTCACGCTCAAGCGGCCCGGACGCATACGCTTCCAATATCAGCCGGGCGTGCCGCTGCTGATCGTCGGCGACGGCAAGGCGCTGACGATGATCGACTATCAGGTGGCGCAGGTGTCGCGCTGGCCGATCGGCAATTCGCCGCTCGCGCTCCTGCTCGATCCTTCGCGCGACATCTCGCGGGTCGCGCATGGCGTGCCCTCGGGCATGCCGGGACGGCTGCTGATCGAGGGACGCGATCCCAAGCATCCCGAGTTCGGCACGATCACGATCGGCTTCGCGCAGGCGCCGGCGGCCCCGGGCGGGCTGGTGCTCGGCGGCTGGTCGGTGCTCGACGCGCAGGGCAATCGCTCGACGATCGTGCTGACCAACCAGCGCTTCAACGTGCCCGTGAGCGACAGGACGTTCGTTTGGCGCGATCCGCGCCCGCAAAATCGTGGGCATTGACCGGCCATTCACCGGAGCGACAGGATAGGCGGCGTAGAAGCATTCCTGCGGTCGCGATGCCGCTCCCGGGGTTCCCCCCTGTTGCCCGGGACCAGGTTCGCGATCCACCTGCGTGATGAACGTCAGGTCGGCCCTCGCTCCCGCCCCCGGAGCGGGGGCCTTTCCTTGTCCGCGCCGTGCCTTTTCAGCGATGCGCGCCGCCGCTACATCGCCGCCATGACGGCACTCAAGATCGCATCGTGGAACATCAATTCGGTGCGTTTCCGGATCGGCATCGTCGAACGCTTCCTGAGCCAGGAGCAGCCCGACATCCTCTGCCTGCAGGAGACCAAGGCGACCGACGACGTGTTCCCGGCCGAGCCGTTCCGCCGGCTGGGCTATGTCCACCAGCGCCTCCACGGCCAGCGCATGCACCACGGCGTCGCGATCCTCAGCCGGGTTCCGCTCGCCGAGGCGTCGGACCAGTGCTGGCGCTTCGACTGGCAGGATAATGGCGAGGCGCGGCATGTCGGCGTGCGGGTCGCGGGCTTCCGGCTGGAGAACGTCTACGTGCCCGCGGGCGGCGACGTGCCCGATCCCGATCTCAATCCCAAGTTCGCGCAGAAGCTCGCCTTCGTCGAGCGGATGACGCGTTGGGCCGAATGCCTCGACGAGCCGACCCTGCTGGTGGGCGATTTCAACATCGCGCCGCTGCCCGAGGACGTGTGGAGCCACAAGCAGCTGCTCGACGTGGTCAGCCATACGCCGGTCGAGGTGGCGGCGCTCGCCCGGTTGCAGGCGGCGCACAACTGGGTCGATCTGGGGCGCCATTTCCACCCCGCGCCCAAGCGGCTGCACACCTGGTGGAGCTATCGCTCGCCCGATTACACCGCCAACGATCGCGGCCGCCGGCTCGACCATATGTGGGCGAGCCCCGCGGTCGCGGCCAAGGCAACCGCCCACGTCGTGCACGAGGATTGCCGCGCGTGGCTCAAGCCCTCCGATCACGTGCCGCTCGTCACCGAGTTCGAGGTGTGAGCGATCCGCGCGATGCGGCGCGCGCGATCGACGCGCTGCGCCGGGGCTGGCCGGTGGCGATCGACGGCGGCGACGGCGCGCTCGCGGTGCTGGCCGTGGAGACGGCGGACGATGCGCGCCTCGCCGCGTTCGATCCGGCGTGCGCCGCCGACCTGCTGATCTCGGCCGAGCGCGCGGCGGTGCTCAAGCTGGCCAACCAGCGCGATGCGGCGACGCCCGGCCTGCCCGTGCTGGTCGAGCGCGCGCCGTGGCTCGATCTTCCGGCGGCGCTCGCGCTGGCCGATCCGGCGGGCGACCTCGCCAGTCCGCTCAAGGGCCCGTACCGCACGCATCCGTTGGCGAGCGGCGAAGCGGGCATCGCCGCGCTGACGCTGGCGCGGCTGGCGGGGCTGCTGCCGGCCTTGTTCGTGCTTCCGCACGGCGATACGGCGGCGCGGGTTACGGCGGCGGATGCCGCGGCGCACGAGCGCGCCGACCGACTGGCGCTGGTGGCGCGCGCGCGGCTGCCGGTGGCGGGCGCCGAGCACGCCGAGATCGCCGCCTTCCGCACGCCCGAGGATGCGGGCGAGCATGTCGCGCTGCTGATCGGCGCGCCCGACGGGCGTCCGCCGCTCGTCCGCCTGCACAGCGAATGCCTGACGGGAGACGTGTTCGGCAGCCTCAAATGCGATTGCGGGCCGCAGCTCCACGCCGCGATCCGCGCGATCGGCGACAGCGGCTGGGGCATCCTGCTCTATCTGCGCCAGGAGGGCCGTGGGATCGGACTGGTCAACAAGCTGCGCGCCTATGCGCTGCAGGACCAGGGGTTCGACACGGTCGAGGCCAATCTGCGCCTCGGCTTCGCGATCGACGCGCGCGATTTCGGCGTTGCGGCGCGGATGCTCGCGCTCCTGGGGCAGGACAAGGTGCGCCTGCTCACCAACAATCCCGCCAAGGTCGCGGGGCTGGAGGCGGCGGGCATCGCGGTGATCGAGCGCGTGCCGCATTCGCTGCCCGCCAATCCGCACAACGCGCATTATCTGGCGGTGAAGCGCGATCGCACGGGACATCTGCTGTGAGGCTGGTGGTCGACGCGGCAGATCGGATGCTGCACGCTGGAGACCGCAGCATACCGTGCAGCATCGGGCGCTCAGGCGTGGTCGCGGCGGTTGACAAGGCGGAGGGAGACGGCGCCACGCCGGTGGGGGTGTGGCCGATCCGGGGCGTATTGCTGTGCCCCGATCGCGTCGCGCCGATGCCGCTCGCGCTGCCGTGGCGCTGGCTGCGGCCCGACGACGGGTGGTCGGACGACGCGGCCGACCCGTGCTACAATCGCCCGGTGCGCCATCCGCACCCCTTCTCGGCCGAGCGGCTGTGGCGCGAGGATGGGCTGTACGACGCGATCGTCACGCTCGGCCACAATGACCGGCCGGCGCAGCCCGGGCGGGGCAGCGCGATCTTCCTCCATTGCCGGCGCGACACAGCGCCGACCCAGGGATGCGTGGCGGTGGACAAGGCGGAGCTGCTGGCTTTGCTCCCGGCGCTGCGCCCTGGGGATGCGCTGGAGATCGGAGGCTTATAAGAGCCCTCTCCCCTTCAGGGAACCGCTGCAAAATACAGCCGTCACCCCCGGCGCAGGCCGGGCGCCCACCATGCCGCAAACTCTCAAGCCGCTGATTTTGCTGGACCGTGGATGCCGGAACCAGTCGGCATGACGGAGAGAGGTGTGGTTTCCGGAACTACGCAACTATCCCCTTAGGGAGAGCGAGCAGGTGAGCTATGCGCGCCCGC
>CAXUGZ010000202.1:0-3506 GCA_964250685.1 uncultured Sphingomonadaceae bacterium | reverse complement strand
GGCTGGAGAACATCCAGCCCTGGTGCGTCTCGCGCCAGCTGTGGTGGGGGCACCGCATCCCGGCCTGGTACGGGCCGGACGGCAGCGTCCACGTCGCCGAGGACGAGGCGGGCGCGCAGGCGCAAGCGGGCGCAGGCGTCGCGCTGACCCGCGACGAGGACGTGCTCGACACCTGGTTCTCCTCCGCGCTGTGGCCGTTCGGGACGCTGGGCTGGCCGGAAAAGGAAACCCTCTCCCTGGAGGGAGAGGGTAGGGTGAGGGTTTCCGACGCTGCAAATAGCACGCAGCCGCCGACGCTCGCTGGCGCTCGCTCTCCCTCACCCCAGCCAGATACGGGGCTGCGGAGTGCCCCCGGCACTCCGGTCCCCTACGCTCCCCGCCGGGGAGAGGGAGCGTCGCTGCTCAGCCGCCATTATCCCAACGACGTGCTCATCTCGGGCTTCGACATCCTGTTCTTCTGGGACGCGCGGATGATCATGCAGGGGCTGCACTTCATGGGGGAGGCGCCGTTCCGCACGCTCTACCTGCACGGGCTGGTGCGCGACGCGCATGGCGCCAAGATGTCCAAGTCGAAGGGCAACACGGTCGATCCGCTCGGGCTGATCGACCGCTACGGCGCGGACGCGCTGCGCTTCACGCTCGCGGCGATGGAAAGCCAGGGGCGCGACATCAAGCTCGATGAGAAGCGCGTCGAGGGCTACCGCAACTTCGCCACCAAATTGTGGAATGCCGCGCGCTTCGCCCAAGGCCAGGGGATCGGCGGATCGACCGCGCAGGAGCCGCCGCCGGCGGAGCTCGCGGTCAACCGCTGGATTGTCGCCGAGACGATCCGCACCGTCCAGACGCTCGACCTCGCGCTCGCCGACCTGCGCTACGACGAGGCGGCGCACGCGATCTACCATTTCGTGTGGGACCGTTTCTGCGACTGGTATCTCGAGCTGATCAAGCCCGTCCTCTCTCCCCTCCCGCCTGCCGGAGGGGCTGGGGGTGGGCCCGAAGAATCGGGCGAGGCGCTCGCGGACAGCCCCACCCCCGACCCCTCCCGCGAGCGGGAGGGGAGGGAGACGCGCGCTGTCGCGGGCTGGGTGCTCGATCAGATCCTGATCCTGCTCCACCCGTTCATGCCGTTCATCACCGAGGAATTGTGGCACGCGCTGGCCGAGCGCGAGCACGATATCATCGTCGCCCGCTGGCCGATGGCGGACGCGCGCGCGATCGATCCCGCGGCGAGCGCCGAGGTCGAGTGGCTGATCCGGCTGGTGCAGGAGATCCGCGCCGCGCGCGCCGAGCTCAACGTGCCGCCGGGCGCGCGGCTCGTGCTGATGGCGGCGGACGCCTCGCCCGCGACCACGGCGCGGCTCGACGCGCATCATCCCGTGCTCGCGCGGCTGGCGCGCCTGTCGAGCATCGTGCTGGCGCCGCCGCCGGCGAGCGGTGCGGCGCAGATCGTGGTGGACGAGGCGACCTACGCGCTGCCGCTGGAAGGCGTGATCGACCTCGCCGCCGAGCGCACGCGGCTCGACAAGGCGGCGGCGGCGGTGGAAAAGGAGGCGGCGGCGCTTGCGGGCCGGCTGAACAACCCGGCCTTCGTCGAACGGGCCAAGCCCGAGGCGGTCGCCAAGGCGCGCGAGGACCATGCCGCCAAGGCGTCGGAGGCGGAGCGCCTGCGCGCGGCGCTGGCGCGCCTGGGGTGAGGCGATCCCGTCACCCCGGACCTGTTCCGGGGTCCACCGTCTTGCCAGTGCCGCGCCGGATGCCCGTTCGTCCCGGTGGATGCCGGAACAGGTCCGGCATGACGGGGATGGGCCAAGCTGGAAAATACTGCGTTGCGGGGCCGTAGCGCGCGCGCCAAGGGGAACGGACATGGCGACACCAGGGCGGCAGGCGGGGAGGGGGCGCGATCTTACCACCGGCCCGATCGCGCGTACTTTGCTGCTGTTCGCGCTGCCGACCCTCGGCGCGAACGTGCTCCAGTCGCTCAACGGATCGATCAACGCGGTGTGGGTCGGGCGGCTGCTCGGCGAGAGCGCGCTTGCGGCGACCTCGAACGCCAACCTCGTCATGTTCCTGATGTTCGCGCTCGGCTTCGGCGTCGGCATGGCGGCGACGATCCTGATCGGGCAGAGCATGGGGCGGCGCGACATCGTGGGTGCGCGCCGTGCGCTCGGCACCGGGCTCGGCCTGTTCGCGATCGTCTCAGTGCTGATCGCGATCCTGGGCTGGCTGTTCTCGCCCGCGCTGCTCCACCTGCTGGCGACCCCCGCCGCATCGCAGCCGCTCGCGCTCGCCTATCTGCGCGTGATCTTCCTGGCGCTGCCGCCGATGTTCCTGGGGCTGATGCTGAGCATGGCGCTGCGCGGCACGGGCGATTCGGTCACGCCGTTCCTGTTCATGATCGTCAGCGTCACGCTCGACGCGGGGCTCAATCCGTTCCTGATCCGCGGGATCGGGCCGATCCCGGCGATGGGCATCAGGGGCTCGGCCACCGCCACCTTGATCGCCAACTATGCCGTGTTGGTCGGCGTGGTCGCGTACATCTACGCGCGCGACCTGCCTATCCGGCTGCGGGGGAGCGAGCTCCGGTTCCTCGTGCCCGATCGCGCACTGATCGGCGTGATCGCGGCCAAGGGTCTGCCGATGGGGCTGCAGATGCTGGTCATGTCGCTGTCGGGGCTGGTGATGATCGGGCTGGTCAACCGCCAGGGGGTGGACGTCACCGCCGCCTATGGCGTGGCGCAGCAATTGTGGACCTATGTGCAGATGCCCGCGCTGGCGATCGGCGCGGCGGTATCGGCGATGGCGGCGCAGAATATCGGCGCGCGGCGCTGGGATCGCGTCGGGCGGATCACGCGATCGGGGATCGTCGTCAACCTGGCAATGACGGGCGTGGTGGTCGCGGCCCTGCTGCTGTTCGACCGGCCCGCGCTCGAGCTGTTCGTCGGATCGGGCAGCCCGGCGGTGCCGATCGCGCGGCACATCCAGATCATCGCCAGCTGGAGCTTCATCCTGTTCGGCGTGACGCTGGTGCTGTTCGCGACGACGCGCGCCAACGGCGCGGTGGTGGCGCCGCTGCTGATCCTGACGCTGGGCGTGCTGGTCGCGCGCATCGGCTTCGCCTGGGCGCTGCTGCCGCATTACGGCGCGGACATCCTGTGGTGGAGCTTTCCGGTCAGCTCCAGCATCACCCTGGTGATGGCGATCCTCTATTACCGCTTCGGCGGATGGCGCGCAGCGGGCCTCGTCACGCGCACGGTCGAGCATGAGGCGAGCGAGCAGAGCCTCGCCCAGGGCGAGCCGGGCGGACGGCTCAACCCGAGCGGGTGACCGCCCATGGCGGCGCAGCGCTCAGCGCCGGCCGAACAGCTTCTCGATGTCGCCATGGCCGAGCTTCACCCAGGTGGGGCGGCCGTGGTTGCACTGGCCCGAATGCGGCGTGACCTCCATCTCGCGCAGCAGCGCGTTCATCTCGGCGACCGAGAGGATGCGGCCGGCGCGGACCGAGCCGT
>CAXUGZ010000201.1:0-3509 GCA_964250685.1 uncultured Sphingomonadaceae bacterium | reverse complement strand
GAAGCGCGGGCCGCGCCTCGGCCTGAGCGCCGCCGAGACCGAGGCGGTGGCGTGGCTCGTGCGATATCATCTGCTGATGTCGTCGACCGCGTTCAAGCGCGACCTCGCCGACTTCAAGACCGTGCTCGACTTCGCCGAGATCGTGCAGAGCCCCGAGCGGCTGCGCATGCTGCTGGTGCTCACCATCGTCGACATCCGCGCGGTGGGGCCGGGGGTGTGGAACGGCTGGAAGCGCCAGCTGCTCGGCGACCTGTTCGAGGCGGCGGAGGAGGTGATCCGGCTGGGCCACAAGCAGCGCGGCCGGGGCGAACGCATCGCCACCAAGCGCGCCGAGCTCGCGGTCGAACTGGGCTGGAGCCGCGCGCGCTTCGACGCCTATGCCAAGCGCCTCCCCGACAGCTATTGGGTGGCCGAGGGACTCGACATCCTGGAGCGCAACGCGCGCCTGATCGCCGCCGCCGATGCCGCCAGCAAGCCGCTGTCGATCGCGACGCAGGCCGATCCGCAGCGCGGCGCCACCCTGGTCACGATCTATGCGGGCGATCATCCCGGGCTGTTCTACCGTATCGCGGGCGCCATTAGCCTTGCCGGCGGCAACATCATCGACGCGCGCATCCACACCACGCGCGACGGGATGGCGGTCGACAATCTGCTGGTGCAGGATCCGTTCGGCCAGGCGTTCGACGATCCGATGCGGCTGCGCCGGCTGGCGCAGGGGATCGAGGACGCGCTCGCCGCGCGCAACCAGCTCGCGACGCGCCTCGCCGCCAAGCCCCCGCCGCGCACGCGCGCGCACGCCTTCGCGGTGGTGCCCAACGTGCTGATCGATAACCGCGCCTCCAACCGCTACACGGTGGTCGAGGTCAATGCCGGCGACCGCGCGGCCTTGCTCCACGCGCTCGCCCGCGCCCTGTTCCAGGCGAAGGTGACGATCCACTCGGCGCACGTCGCCACCTATGGCGAGCGCGCGGTCGACGTCTTCTACGTGACCGACCTGATCGGCGACAAGATCGAGGCGCCCGCGCGCCTGCGCACGCTCGAGCGCCTGCTGCTGGAGGCGGTGGGAGAGCCCGGCGAGCCGGGCGAGCAGGCGGCGGCGTAAAGCTTCCTCTCCCCCTCGGGGGAGAGGGGATTTAGCGGCGCATCTCTTTCAACGCTGCGCGCGCCATGCGTTGCGCCGCCACGACCTCGGCCGCGCTCATCTCGGCGGCGATCTCGCTGCGCCAGTCCTGCGCGGGGGCGTAGCCGCGCGCGGAGGCGACGTTGAACCAGCAATGCGCGCGGACGAGGTCCACCGCCAGCCCGCCGCTGCCGCTGGCATGCCCCATCGCCAGCTCGAATGCCGCGACCTCGTCGCCCGAGGCCGCGCTGTCGGTCAGATCGTCCCAGTTCGCCATCCGTGACATGTGCCAGATCCTTTCGGTTCCCCCCGGCTTCGGACGGCACGCTACGGCCCGATGCTTAAAAGGTGGTTGACGTTGCGCGGCGCAAAACGCTGCGCCATTAAGCGGGCGCATCCCCGGGGAGTGACATGGCCGCGCACCGCATCGTCTACGCCAACGAGAAGGGCGGATCGGGCAAGTCGACCAGCGCCGTCCACACCGCGGTCGCGCTCGCCGCCGCCGGCCGGCGCGTCGCCGCGCTCGATCTCGACACGCGCCAGCGCACGCTCGCGCGCTATCTCGACAATCGGCAGGCAACGATGCGGCGCGAGGGGATCGAGCTGCCGATGCCGGTTTACGCGACGTTCGATCCGGCCGAGGGGGTCGACGTCGAGTCGCGACTCGCCGCGCTGGCACGGGACGCGGACGTGCTGGTGATCGACACCCCCGGCCGCGACGACGATCATGTCCGCGCCGCGATCGCGTCCGCCGACACGCTCGTCACCCCGATCAACGACAGCTTCGTCGATCTCGACCTGATCGGCCAGGTCGATCCGGACAGCTACAAGGTCCGCCGGCCGAGCTTCTACGCCGAACTGGTATGGGAAGCGCGCAAGGCGCGCGCGCGGAGCGACGGGGGCACGGTCGATTGGGTGGTGCTGCGCAACCGCCTCCAGCATCTCGAGGCGCGCAACATGCGCCGCGTCGCGGCCGCGCTGGGCGAGCTCGCCAAGCGCGTCGGCTTCCGCGTCATCCCCGGCCTGTCGGAGCGCGTGATCTATCGCGAACTGTTTCCCAAGGGGCTCACCCTGCTCGATCTGGCGGCGATCGGGCAGGAGGCCGGGCTGGCGCACGTCGCGGCGCGCGGCGAGCTGCGCGAGCTGATCGCGGGGCTCCAGCTCGCTCCGGCGCCGCCGGCGCGCACGCGCGAGGCCGAGCCCGCTTGATCGGACTGATCCTGATCGGCGCCGCCGCGCTCGGCTGGTGGGCGTGGAAGATGCGCGAGGCGCAGGCGCTGCGGCTGGGCGACGTGGCGGCGGTGGTCGCGGCGTTGATCGCGCTGCGCCTGATGACGCGCGGCGCCGAGCTCACGGGGCTGATCGCGCTCGGCGGCGCGGGCTGGTGGGCGTGGTTCCGCAGCCGCGGCGGCGGTGGTGCGGCGCCGGCGATGAGCGAAGAGCAGGCGCGCCGGCTGCTCGAACTGCCGCGCGGCGCGAGCGCGGAGGCGATCCGCGCCGCGCATCGCCGGCTGGTCGCGCGCGTCCATCCCGATGTCGGCGGCTCGGCCGATCTCACGCGCCAGGTCAACGCCGCGCGCGACACGCTGCTGCGCCGCGGCGCGTAGTACCTCGTCATTTTTTATTCCGTTCGCCTCGAGTAGGTTCGAGCTTGTCGAGAACCCGTATCGAGAGGCTATACCCCCAACCTCTCGATACGGCATCTCGACAAGCTCGATGGCTACTCGAGGCGAACGGACTTAGACTTTCTACTTCTTGTGCTCAGGAGACCCCATGACCCATCGCTTCGACCCGACCTCGCTGCGCGAATATGACATTCGCGGCATCGTCGGGAAGGCGCTCGGCCCGGACGATGCCTATGCGATCGGGCGCGGCTTCGCCACGCATGTCCGCCGCGCGGGCGGCACGCGCGTGGCGGTGGGCCGCGACGGGCGCGTCTCCTCGCCTTCGCTGGAGGAGGCGCTGGTGCGCGGGCTGGTCGCGAGCGGGGTCGACGTCGTGCGCATCGGCATCGGCCCCACGCCGATGCTGTACTTCGCCGAGGCCGAGCTGGAGGTGGACGGCGCGGTGCAGATCACCGGCAGCCACAACCCGGCCGAATATAACGGCTTCAAGATGGTGCTCCAGCACGGCCCGTTCTTCGGCGCGGACATCCAGTCGATCGGCGCGATGGCCGAGGCGGAGGATTGGGAGGAGGGCGCGGGCGAGGTCTCCGATTACGATATCGAGGACCGCTACGTCGATCGCTTGCTGGCGGGCTATTCGGGCGGCGCGTTCCGGATCGGCTGGGACAATGGCAACGGCGCGGGCGGGCGCATCCTGGAGAAGCTGGTCGCCCGGCTGCCGGGCGAGCATCACCTGCTCTACACCGAGATCGACGGCAGCTTCC
>CAXUGZ010000200.1:0-3511 GCA_964250685.1 uncultured Sphingomonadaceae bacterium | reverse complement strand
GACATTGTCGGCGATCACGCCCGGATTGCGATCGTCATCCTCGTCGAAGCCGAGCTCGTTCTTGCCGACCATGTCGGCGCCGACATCGGCCGCCTTGGTGAAGATGCCGCCGCCCAATCGCGCGAAGATCGAGATCAGCGACGCGCCGAAGGACAAGGCGACCAAAGCGTTGACGACGATGCGCTCGTTCGGCGCATGGTGCTGGTAGCCGACGAGATACCAGAAGATGCTGCAGATCGCGAGCAGCCCCAAGCCCGCGACGAGCATGCCCGTGATCGCCCCCGATCGGAACGCGGTGGTGAGCCCGCCCTGGAGCGAGGTGCGCGCGGCCTCGGCGGTGCGCACGTTCGCCTTGACCGAGATGTTCATGCCGACGAACCCGGTCGCGCCCGACAGCAACGCGCCGATGAGGAAGCCGACCGCCGAGATCGTGCCGAGGAAGAAGAAGATCAGCACGACCATGACCACGCCGACCACCGCGATCGTCATGTATTGCCGCGCGAGATAGGCGCGCGCGCCCTCCTGGATCGCCTCGGCGATCGCCTGCATGCGCGCATTGCCCGCGGGCAGGCGCAGCACCTGGCCGCTGGTGACGATCCCGTAGAGCACGGCGAGCGCCCCGCACGCCATCGCGAGATAGATCGTCAGCATTGCCCCTCGTTCCTCCCAAGCCGCACGCCACCCTCAAGCGCCCGCGTCCGCGGGGGCATTAGAGCGGCTTGCCGGGATCGGCAAGCTGGCCGGGGTCAGCCGGTGACCGCCGGCCGCTCGGCAGTGCCATGGAGGGCGAGCGCGCTCAGCGAACCGCACGCCAGCCCGGCGATGAGGATCAGCACGCGGCGAAAGTCCTTACGCATCATGCTCGTATCCCAAGCTGGCGGGCAGCGGCACAGTGCCGTCCGCATCGACGATCGTCAGGCCGCTGCCGCGAGAGAAGCGGCCGATCACGCTGATCCTGAGCCCTCCGGGTTGCGGAAGCGTTAATCCGGCCGGCGCGGCGAACAGCAGCTCGTAATCGTCGCCCGCGCGCGCCGCCGCCATCCGCTCGGCGCCCGCGGCGAACGGCACCGCCTCGAGATCGATCTCCACCGCCAGCCCGCTCGTCGCCGCCATCCGCAGCGCATCGATCAGCAGCCCGTCGGACACGTCCGCCATGGCGTGCACCAGCGGCGCCAGCGCGCGGCCGGCGGCGAGGCGGGGAAGCGGCCGGCGATACGCCTCCAGCCACTCGGGCCGGCCGCCCCCTTTCCCGCGCGCCATCGCCAGCCCGAGCCCGGCGCCCCCGATCGTGCCGGTGACGTGGAGCACGTCGCCCGCTTTGGCGCCGCCGCGCGCGGGCGCCAGGCCCGACGCCACCTCGCCGATCGCGGTGAGGCCGAGCTGACGCGCCGATCCGGGCGGCACGCGCACCGTGTCGCCCCCCAATAAAGGCACGTCGAACGCCGCCAGCGCCGCCTCCAGCCCCGCGGCGAAGGCGCCGTCCCACGCCGCTTCGGGCGCGAGCGGATAGCCGAGCAGCACGCCGAGCGGCCGCGCGCCTTTCGCGGCGAGATCGGAGAGGTTGACCGCCACCAGCTTCCACGCGACGTCGGCGGGCGCATCGTCGGGGAGATAGTGCACGCCCTCGACGATGATGTCGTGCGTGAGCACGAGGTCGCGCTCCCCGAACGGCAGCACCGCGGCATCGTCGCGGAGGCCGCGCGCCGCCGGATCGCGCGCGAACGCGGCCAGCAAGCCGATGAAGTCGCTCTCGCGGGACATGGCGGAGGACGTAACGCCCCGCGCGCCCCGGCGCCATCGTTCAGGCCGCAGTGCCGCCCGCCAGCGCGGCGGTGAGCGCCTGTTCCGCCTGCCTGCGCATGACACGATAGCCCTGCCGGGTCAGGTGAACCCCGTCGGTGGTGAACGCCGGCAGCAGCGCGCCCGCCTCATCGGCCAGCGAGCGTGCGTAATCGACATGCACCAGCCCCGCCGCGCGGCAATGCGCGCCGATCGCGGCGCGCAGCACCGGAAACAGTTCGGCGTGACCGAACAGCCCGGCGGCGGCGGGCGCGATCGGCGGAGGGTCCGCGAGGACCACCGCGATACCGTGCGATGCCGCGATCCGCGCCATCTCGACCAGATTGGCGATCGCGGTGCGTGCCATCGGCCCCGGCGCGCCGTGCCACAGGTCGTTGGTGCCGCCCATGATGTGAACCGCGCGCGGCCCGGCCGCGACCACGTCGCGCTCGAACCGATCGAGCATCTGGGCCGTGGTCTCGCCCGACACGCCGCGGTTCATGCGATGCGGCCGAAACAGCGATGGATCGGCTTCCTGCCAGAAGAAGGTGATCGAATCGCCGAGGAACACGATCCTGGGGCTTGGCGGCGGCGCGATCAGCCGGCCGATCGCCCGCAGGCCCGCGCGCAACGGGCTTCGGCCGGTTCGCACCATCGCCCGCGCGCTACGCGTCGGTCGATCGCTTGATCTTGTTGGGCAGGTCCTTGCCCCTGGTGCGGCGCGAGGGGAGCTGGACCGGGTTCTTCTTCTTCCACTCGGCCCATGTCATCGGGCCGTCCGGCGTATCGATCACCCTGTCGTCCATCGCGCACTCCCGAGCCTGCCTTGGCCCCTCATAGCATCGTTACACCGCGCAGGAACGCCCCCGTCCGCGCGATCACGACCGACGGCGCCTCGATATGGTCCATGTGCGACAGGCCGTCGAACACGTGCAGCCGCGCATCGGGCAGCAGCCGCGCCGTGATCGCCGCGGCCCAGGGCGGCCCCTCGTCGAACTCGCCGCACGTCACCAGGGTCGGCATCGCCAGGCGCGGCAGGATCGGGCGCAGGTCGAGCGGGGCGAAGCGCCCGGTCATCTGGAACTCGCTCGGGCCGTTCAGGTAGGTATAGACGCGATTGCGGCCCAGCGTCTCGCCCTCGGCGACGAACCAGGCGGGCATCGGATCGAGCCGACAGAGGTGCCGCGCATAATAGCGCCCCATCAGCCTCGCATAAGCCGGATCGTCGGTCCGGCCGCTCGTTTCGGCGCGGCGCACCGTGGCGACCGCGTCGGGGCCGAGCTCGGCGAGCCAGCGATCCGATGCGCGCTGGAAGTCGCGCCCGCGCGACGCGCCCCCCGCGAGCACCATCGCGGCCACCCGGTCGCGATGCCGCGCCGCGTAGAGCGGGGCCAGGAACGCACCCCAGCTGTGGCCGATCAGGATGACCCGCTCCCATCCCATCGCGCGGCGCAGCGCCTCCAGCTCGTCGACATAGCGGTCGGCGGTGTACCGCGACAGGTCGGCGGGCGCCGCCGAGCGGCCGCACCCGCTCTGGTCGTAGAACAGCACCGGGCGGTCGGCGGCGAGCGCGGCATAGGGGCGCATGTAGCGGTGCCCCCCGGCCGGACCGCCGTGGAGCATGATCGCCGGAACCGCACCCGGCGAACCGCCCGGATAGAGCCGCCAGGCGACGCGGCCGTTCGGTCCCATCGCGAAACCTTCGCGCCAGGCCAGCGGCGGGTCCCATGAA
>CAXUGZ010000199.1:0-3512 GCA_964250685.1 uncultured Sphingomonadaceae bacterium | reverse complement strand
CGGCGGCAGCCCCCACCAGCTATTCGATCACCTCGATCGGCATCGATCCGTCGCCGGGCGGCCTCACCGGCACGATCCATTACAATCCGGTCGGCGGAACCTCGTTCAACGTCGATGCCAATATCGGCCGCATCGCGCTCACCTATAGCGGCGGCTCGCTCAAGACCTATTGCGCCGACATCTTCGACAAGCTCAGCACGGGCACCTTCACCGCCGCGGCGATGCAGAGCCTGCCCTTCACGCTCGGCAGCCTGCAGAAGGTGCGCACCTTCCTCACCAACGTCGAGCCGATGATGAACGCCTCGGGCGCCAACCAGCTCATGTCCGCCGCCGCGCAGCTCGGCGTGTGGGAGCTGCTGTACGACAGCCCGAACAAATCCGGCCTCTACGACGTCAAGTCGGGCGTGTTCTCGGCTTCGGACGTGAGCAGCAGCGACAATCTGTACGGCACCTATCACGGCATCAGCTACGATGCGCGCGATCTCGCGAACACGTGGCTCGGCGACGTCACCAGCGGCACGTGGAAGGCGGTCGACGGAATGGGGCTCAGCCTGGTCACGCCGGGCGCGGGCAACCAGGCGCAGATCCTGGTGCGCTCGGTCGCCACGGGCGGCGATCCGCTGCCGAACGCGCCCACGGGCGCGGTGCCCGAGCCCGCGACCTGGGCGACGATGATCATCGGCTTCGGCGCGGTCGGCGCGACGATGCGCCGTCGCCGCGGGGTGCTGGCGCGCGCCTGAGCCGGTTAGTGTCCCGCCCCCGGGGGAGGCGGGACACGGATGGCGTCCCCAGCGCCGATCGGGGGACCGGCGCGGGGACGCTGTTTACCGATTCTCAGAGCAGCGGGCTCACCAGCCGCGCGATCGCCTCGCCCATGCGGCGGACGCGGCTGCGGCGGCGCCACCGCTCGAGATCGACGCGCTCGCTGCGCGCAAGATAGCCGCGCTGCACCTCCTCGAGCCGCGCGATGCTCGGGCTGTCGAGCAGCAGCAGGCTGACCTCCTCGTTGAGCTGGAACGAGCGGATGTCGACGTTGCTCGATCCGGTGATGGCGAGCCGCCCGTCGATGCTCACGTTCTTGGCGTGGAGCAGCTCGTCGCGATAGCGGTAGATGCGCACCCCACACGCCATCAGCTCGAGATAATAAGACGATTGCGCGAGGTTGACGAGCCGCTGGTCGACCACCTTCGACACCACCAGATCGATCTCCACGCCGCGCGTCACCGCGGTGCGCATCGCCCCGATCAGGTCCTCGTCGGGGATCAGGTAGGGCGTGACGATGATCGCGCGATGGCGCGCCTGGTGGATCTGCCACACCAGCAAGGTCTCGAATCCCTGAAGCCGGAAGGCGGCGCCGCTCGGCAGCAGCTGCGCGACCGCGTCGCCCGTGGCGGCGGGGATGGCGGGCGTCGCCTCCAGCATCTCCTCGGTCTCAAGGAACCAGTCGGCGAGGAACACCGCCTCCATCTCCGCCACCACCGGCCCGGTGGCGCGCGCGACCAGCTCGCGATTGATCACGCCCGGCCGGAAATCGCGCGCGACGAGGTTCTGCGATCCCGCATAGCCGATCGTGCCGTCGATCAGGAACAGCTTGCGGTGGTTGCGCATGTCGCGCCGCGTGCGGAAGCGCAGCAGGCGGAAGGGCAAGGCCGCGCGCGCCTGCACCCCCGCCGCATTGAGCTTGCGCATCGTGCCGCGCGTCCAACGCTTCGAGCCGACCGGATCGAGCACGACGTGCGCGGGCACGCCGCGCGCCACCGCGCGCGCCAGCGCCTCGATCACTTTGATGCCGACCCGGTCGTCGGCGAAGATGTAGGCGAGCAGGCGGACGTGCCGCCGCGCGCCGTCGATATCGGCCACCAGCCGGTCGATCACCGCGTCATATTCGTCGATCAGCTCGATCGAATTGCCCCCCACCGCGGGCAGCCGCCCGAGGCGTGAGGCGAGGTCCGCGATCGCGATCTCGGGCAGCGCCAGATCGGCGGGCGCGGCCGCTGTGAGGCGGGTCGACATCTCGGTGAGGAAGGGCATCAGCTTGCCGAACCGCTCCTGCCGCCATTTGGGGAAGCGCGGGCGGCCGATCGCGAAGAACAGCAGCAGCCCTGGCAGCGGCACGAAGAAGATCAGCAGCAGCCAGCTGCGCACCGCCGCCGGCGACCGCCGCCACGGCAGCACCGCCAGCGCGCCGAGCCGCACCAGCCATTCCAGGATGTAGAACTGCATCCCGAAATGCGGGAGGAAATGGGCCACCAGGCTGCTCATCACGCGTTCCTTATCAGGCCGCGGCGGCTTGCGCCAAAGGTTGACCGCTTCCCGGTTGCGCTGCAGCATCGCCGCCATGGCCAGCCCCCCGCCCGTTTCCCAGCATGCGGACATGCGCTTTCTCGGTGCGCTGCTGGGCAACGTGATCCGCGATTATGGCGGCGAGGCCCTGTACCGGCGGATCGAATATATTCGCTCGGTCTCGGTCGATCGCGCGCGTGGGATCGGCGGCGAGGTCGATCCGGGGCTCGGCGCGCTCGCGCTCGACGAGATGCTCGCCTTCACGCGCGGCTTCATGCTGTTCTCGATGCTCGCCAATCTGGTCGAGGACCGGCAGGGGATCGCGGCCGAGCCGGGCGCCGACGTGGCGGCGGCGGTCGCGCGACTCGACGAGGCGGGGGTTGCGCGCGCGCGCGCGACGGCTTTGCTCGATCACGGGCTGATCGTGCCCGTGCTCACCGCGCACCCGACCGAGGTGCGGCGCAAGAGCATCATCGATCATCGCAACCGCATCGCCGCGCTGATGGCGCTGCGCGACCGGGGCGAGGAGGAGACGCCCGAGGGCGACCGCGTCGAGGAGGCGATCACGCGCCAGATCGCGCTGCTGTGGCAGACGCGGCCGCTGCGGCGCGAGCGGCTGTTCGTCGCCGATGAGGTGGAGAGCGCGCTATCCTATCTGCGCGAGACCTTCCTGCCCGTGCTGCCCGCGCTCTACGCGCGCTGGGAACGCGTGCTGGGGGCGCGGCCGCGCAGCTTCCTGCGCGTCGGCAGCTGGATCGGGGGCGATCGCGACGGCAATCCGTTCGTCACCGCCGAGTCGCTGAAGCTCGCCACCACGCGCGCGGCGGAGGCGGTGCTCGCCCATTATCTCGAGCTGGTGCACGCGCTCGGCGGCGAGCTGTCGATCTCTAACGGGCTCGCACCCGTGACGCCCGAGGTCGAGGCGCTCGCCGACGCGGCCAACGACGCCTCGCCCACGCGCGCGGACGAGCCCTACCGGCGCGCGCTGAGCGGCATCTATGCGCGGGTCGCCGCGACCTACCGCGCGATCGTCGGCGCCGCCCCGCCGCGCCCCGCCCCGCTCGACGCCGCGCCTTATGCGAGCCCGCGCGACCTGCGCCATGACCTGCGCCTGCTCGCGCGCGGCCTCGCGGCGGGAGGCGCGGGCGCGCTCGCCTCGGGCGGCGCGCTCGGGCGGCTGATCCGCGCGGTCGAGACGTTCGGCTTCCACCTCGCCACGCTCGACCTCA
>CAXUGZ010000198.1:0-3513 GCA_964250685.1 uncultured Sphingomonadaceae bacterium | reverse complement strand
GGCTGGCGGCGCTGCTGGCGGGCGCGCCGGCGGCCGCGCAGCCCGCCTCCGCGCCTTTGCCGCGCGGCGACACGACCCTGCCCGATTACGCGAGCGACGCCGCATGGCTGTGCCGCCCCGGGGTCGACGACGGCACCTGCTCGACCAACCTCGATGCGATCGCGGTGACGGGCGAGGGCACGCGCACCCCCGCGCCCTATGCGCCCGCCGCCTCGCCGCCGATCGACTGTTTCTACGTCTATCCGACCGCGTCGAACGATCGGAGCATGTTCGCCTCGATGACGCCCGATGCGGGGGTCAAGCGCTCGACGCACGCGCAGGCGGCGCGGCTCGGCGCGCGCTGCCGCCTGTTCGTGCCGGTCTATCACCAGGTCACCAGCGCCGGGCTGGGCGAGGAGATGGCGCACGGCGCCGACGTGACGCATGTGATCGGCGACATCCCCTATCGCGACGTGCTTGCCGCGTGGCGCGCGTATCTCGCGCGCGACAATCACGGGCGCGGCGTGGTGCTGGTCGGGCACAGCCAGGGCGCGATGATCCTCAAGCGCCTGATCGCCGAGCAGATCGACGGCAGGCCCGCGCAGAAGCTGCTCGTCGCGGCCTATCTCGCGGGCAATCCCGCGCTAGACATGGGCAGCTTCCACGCGATCCGCCCCTGCCGCGCGGCGGGTGAGACGGGGTGCCTCGTCGCCTGGTCGACCTATCTCGACGGCTATGACGGCGCGCGCGTGTTCGGCGGCGCGCGCGCGGGCGCGGCGCCGGTGTGCGTCAATCCGGCGGCGATCGCGGGCGGGCGGGGCATGGCCGAGGCGTACCTGTCGCGCCCCGCGCTCGCGCCGGCAAGCGACCCGCCTTATGTCGAGGCGGTCGGCCAGATCAGCCTGGAATGCGTCGCCGACGCGCACGGCGCGGTGCTGCGCGCGCGGATCGAGCCGGGGAAATATGCCGGCCTGCTGGCGGAGGCGCTCGGCCATTACGCGCGCGCGCCAAGCTGGGGGCTGCACACGCTCGACATCAACCTGGTCGAGGGCAACATGCTCGACCTGATCGGCACGCAGGCGGAGGCGTGGCGGAAGGCGCATTGACGTGAAGTTCCTCCCCGGCATTGCCGGGGAGGGGGACCATCTCGCAGAGATGGTGGAGGGGCTTCTTCGGCGTTGGGATTGCCCCTCCACCACTCGCCTTGCGGCGAGCGGTCCCCCTCCCCCGCAAAAGCTGGGGAGGAACCGGCAGAAGTGGAAAGCGGCCGCTCGCCTCCTACATAGCGGCGATGCTCCCCGATCTCGACCGCGCGCTCGCCTTCACCATTCCGGCCCGCAACGCGCGCGGGCGGCTCGTTCGGCTCGGCCCCGCGCTCGACGCGATCCTGTCGGCGCACGGCTATCCGCCCGCGGTCGAGCGCGTGCTCGCCGAGGCGCTGGTGCTGACCGCCTTGTTCGGCGCGACGCTCAAGGACATGGCGGGGCAGCTCACGCTCCAGGCACAGACCAAAGGCGGCGCGATCGACCTCCTGGTGTGCGATTATCGCGGCGGCGAGATGCGCGGCTATCTGCGCCACGATCCCGATCTGCTCGCCGCGCTGCCCGCAGCGCCCGCGCTGGGCGAGCTGTTCGGCCGCGGCTATCTCGCGATCACGTTCGATCAGGCGGTGTCGGGGGAGCGCTATCAGGGGATCGTGCCGCTGGAGGGCGCGTCGCTGGCGCAGGCGGCGCAGAGCTACCTCGCCCAATCCGAGCAGATCCCGAGCCTGGTGCGGATCGGCATCGCGCGCGGCCCGCGCGGCATGGTGGCGGGCGGGCTGATGCTCCAGCATTTGCCCGAGGGCGAGGAGGGGCGCGACCGGCTGCACACGCGGCTCGACCATCCCGAATGGGAGGACGTGGCGGCGCTCGGCGCGAGCGTCCAGCCCGACGAGCTCGGCGACGCGACGCTGCCGCTCGAGACCTTGCTGTGGCGCCTGTTCAACGAGGAGGAGGTGCGCGTGCTGCCGGGGCTGGCGCTCGCGCGCGGCTGCCGCTGCGATCCCGCGCACGTCGCGCGTGTGATCGCGCGCTTCCCCGCCGACGAGCGCGCCGAGATGGTCGGCGCGGACGGGCTGATCCATGTCGATTGCGAATTCTGCGGACGCAGCCTCGCGCTGGCGCCCGCAACGGCGTGAACTTCGTTAACCATTTGTTTAGTACCCGCGCGCTAAGGACGAATCGTGCCGTTGCGGCGCTGTCCTCCCTAGCAGCCGTCAAGGCTAAACTGGGCCGTCCCGCGGGGCGGCCCATTCTTTCGGGCCGCGCCTTGGAAGCATCGCTCCGCTCCCCTATCGGCGGCTGATGACAGCGACGCGTGCCCCGGCCATCGCCCTGCTTTCGGGCGGGCTCGATTCGATGGTGGCGGCGGCGCTCGCGGTCGAGGCGGGCGACAGCCTCGTCGCGTTGACGATCGATTACGGCCAGCGCCACCGCATCGAGCTTGAGGCGGCGGCGCGCATCGCCGCGCGGCTCGGCGCGGCGCGGCACATCGTGCTGCCGCTCGATCTCACGCGCTTCGGCGGCTCCGCGCTCACCGCCGACATGGAGGTGCCCAAGGACGGCGTCGGCCCTGGCATCCCGGTCACCTACGTGCCCGCGCGCAACACGATCTTCCTGAGCCTGGCGTTGGGGCTGGCCGAGGCGAGCGGCGCGCGCGACATCCATATCGGGGTCAACGCGCTCGATTATTCGGGCTATCCCGATTGCCGCCCGGAGTTCATCTCCGCGTTCGAGGCGCTCGCCAACCTCGCCACCAAGGCGGGGGTCGAGGGCGCGCGCTTTACCATCCACACGCCGTTGCTGCACATGACCAAGGCCGATATCGTGCGCGAGGCGGCGCGGCTGGGGCTCGACGCGGGCTTGAGCTGGTCGTGCTACGATCCGCAGGACGGGCGGCATTGCGGGCGCTGCGACAGCTGCCGGCTGCGCGCCAAGGGGTTCGCCGAGGCGGGGCTCCCCGATCCGACCGGCTATGCGCACGCGCCCGCATGAGCGGTTACGCGATCAAGGAGATGTTCCTCACCTTGCAGGGCGAGGGGCTGCAGGCGGGGCGGCGCGCGGTGTTCATCCGCTTCGCCGGGTGCAATCTCTGGTCGGGGCGCGAGCAGGACCGCGCCGAGGCCGCCTGCACCTTCTGCGACACCGATTTCGTCGGGCTGAACGGCGACAATGGCGGGCGCTATCCCGATGCGGACGCGGTCGCGGACAAGGCCGCCGAACTGTGGGAGCGGTGGATCGAGGAGGCGCCCGGCCGCGGCTTCGCCGTGCTCACCGGGGGCGAGCCGCTGTTGCAGGTTGACGACGCGCTGCTCGCGGCGCTCCGCGCGCGCGGGTTCGCAATCGCGATCGAGACCAACGGCACGCTGCCCGCGCCGCCGGGGATCGACTGGATCTGCGTCAGTCCCAAGGCGGGCAACGCGGTCGTCCAGCGCGCGGGCGACGAGCTCAAATTGGTGTGGCCGCAGCCGGGGATCGACTTCAAGGAGATGGA
>CAXUGZ010000197.1:0-3527 GCA_964250685.1 uncultured Sphingomonadaceae bacterium | reverse complement strand
GAATAGATGTCGAAGCTGCGCTCGCCGCGGTTCGACTGCTCGATGACGATGGGGACGAGACCGGCGGTGATGTCGGCGTGGTCGATGCTCATGGGAAATCGGTGCTCCTGCCCTGATGCGCGCAACATCGGCGCTTGGCGCGACCAGTTCAAGGGGCACCCAGCCGCGACCGACGCCCTGAATCGTTGGCACGGCCGTGCGATCTGTTGCATGCGGCTCCGGTCGACGCATGCTGGAGTGAGCGCCCTGATGGCCAACGGTACCGACTGGCGCGCCGTGCTGCGCCAGGACCCGATCAGGGCCGGGCTGGCCGACCGCGCGCTGCCCCGCTGGGCTACGCCGGTGATCGTCTTCCTGCTCCTGTACGCGACGAGCCTGATCGTGAACCTGACCTTCGGCGCGCTGCACGGATTTCGCAGCACCCTGGAGCAGCTCGACGCCGACGAAGCCGAATACATCTATATTTCCCGCCAGATCCTCGATGGGACGCTGGAGCTCAGCGGGCGGCGGACGCTCGGCTTCCCGCTTGCGATCGCGGGGATCAGCGCGATCCGGAATAATCTGGTGTTCGTGCAGATCGTGGTTTCGGCGCTGTATGCGCTGTCGGCGCCGTTCCTCTCGCTCGCGGCGGCACGCGTCACCCGATCGCGTCTGTACGGCGCGGTCTGCGGCCTCGCGCTCGCTCTGTGGCCGTCGGGGATCTTCTTCGGCACCTCGCTCTACAGCGAGACGCTCGCGCTCCCGGTGTTCCTGCTCGCATTGTATTTCCTGCCGCCGGGATCGCGCGTCGATCGCCGGGCGAAGCCGCCGGCCGTGCGCGACGCGGTGATCTGCGGCGTCTTGCTCGGCATCACCGCGCAGATCCGCCCGATGTATCTGTTGTTCCTGCCGTTCCTGCTCGTCGCCATCGTGCTGGAGGAGGAACGCCTGCGCGTGGCGGCGCGGCGCTTCGCGATCGTGGTGGCGGCGTTCCTGCTGCCGGTGCTGCCGTGGTCGATCTACTTCACGGTGCATTTCCATCATCCGCTGATCCTGACCTCCAACGGCGGCGAGACGCTGTCGGGCGGGCTCAATCCCAAATTGCTGGAAACCGAGCGTTTCGACCGGCTGCGCCTCTACAATCGCGATACGTGGAACGGGCCGGGCAAATGGCTGCCGGTGATGAGCAACGGCTATCTCAGCCCACAGGAGCAGGCGCTGCCCTATGACCGGATGGACCGCCTGCTGAAGCAGCGCACCATCGCCTGGGTGACAAGCCACCCCTCCGCGGCGGCCTATCTGGAGCTGCGCAAGATCGCCTATATGTGGGGCATCTACCCGCTGTTCGATAACGGGATGGCGCAGATGCTATTCGGCAACCTGCCCGTCCAGGCGCTGCTGGTGATCGGCCTCACCGCGTTGATCGCGCTTCCCGCGAGCCGCACGCGGCTGGCGCGCTTCTGGGTGCTGCCCTTCTTCACCAGCGCGGTGGCGCTGATCAGCTGGGGTAGCTGGCGCTTCCGCCAGCCGGGCGATGCGGGGCTGCTCGCCTTCTGCGTGATCTGCCTGCTGGCGATCGCGGCGAGCCGCCGGCCGCGCATCCGCGCCGAGGCCGCATGAACACTGCCGCGCAGGTGTGGCGGACGCGGCTGGCGGTGCCGGCGGCCGCGCTGGCGCTGGCGGCGGCGCTCGCCTTCGTCGTCCACAAATCGGTGCTGAGCCACGAGCCCGAGGTCGATTTCCGCTTCATCTGGACCGCGGGGCACCTTTGGGCGATCGGCATCGATCCCTATGGCCCCGCCTACACGCCGGCGGGCGCGCGCCTGTTCCCCGATGGCAACGCGATCGCCTATTGGCTCTATCCGCCGCAATGGTGGGGGATCGCGCGTCCGCTCGCCGACCTGTCCCCCGGCCATGCCCTGCTGCTCTGGCGCACGCTCAACGCGCTGCTGCTGGTCGGCGGCGCGGGGTTCCTGGCGGGCGCGCCGGGCGCGCGCGGGCGGCTGCCGACCTGGGGGCTGCTGCTCGCGATCGCCCTGCCCTGCTGCCTCGCCGCGACCCCGCAGACGCTGTCGATGGGGCAGACCTCGATCCTCGTCTTCGCGGGCTTCTGCCTGGTGGGCGGGGGGCTCAGGCGCGGGAACGCGGCGGCGGTCGGCGCGGGACTGTTCCTGCTGCTGCTCAAGCCGCAATTCGGCGCTGCCGCGCTCGCCTTCCTCGTGGCCGACCGGCGCTGGTGGCCCGTCATCGCGGCGACGTTGGCAGCGAGCCTTGTGCTGGCGCTGCCGCAGCTGCTCGCCTTCGGGATCGGCGAGACGGTCCATGGCTTTCTGGGCAACCTCAAGCTGCACGCGACGCTCGAGCCGAACCAGCCCGAGAAGCTGACCGGCCTCACCCAGCTCGCGGTGCGGAGCGTCGGCTGGAAGCTCGGCGCGGCATCGACCTCGGGCCTCGCCGCGCTGGCCTCGCTCGCCGCCGGGTGGCGCCGTGCGCGCGGCGGGAGCGCCGACGCGGCGCTGCTCGGGCTGGTCGCGGCCTGCGTCTTCCTGGTGCCGCTCCACGATTACGATTTCGTCGCGGTCGCCGCGGTCGCGCCGCTGCTCCCCGGCCTGCCGCGCCCGGCGCGCTGGCTTTCGCTCGCCGCGATGGCGCTGGCGATCCGCCCGGCCAAGCTCGCCGAACTCGCAGGCTGGGGAAGCGCCGGGGGGGAGGTCGCGCTGCTCACCGTCGTCGCGCTGCTGCTGGTCGCCGCGGCGCTGCTCGCGCGCGCCTATTCGCCCGGTGCTGCGAACGACAGATAGGCGAGCCGGCGGACCTCGCGCCGGCCGCGCACCACGGTATCCAGGATCAGCCCGGTGAACAGGCACAGGCACGCGAGGATCACCAGCCCCGTGACCAGCACCGCGGTCGGCAGGCGCGGCACCAGCCCGGTCTGCGCATAGGTCAGCGCCAGCGGCACCGCCAGCACGACCGCCAACAGCGCGAGCGATCCGGCGATCACCCCGAAAAACAGCACCGGCCGCTCGATCCGGAACAGGGTGAGGATGGTGACGAGGATGCGCCAGCCGTCGCGATAGGTGGAGAGCTTGGAGGCGGACCCCTCGGGCCGCGCGCCGTAGCGGGTGACGATCTCGGCGACCGGCATGCGCAGCTCGAGCGCGTGGACGCTGATCTCGGTCTCGATCTCGAAGCCGGTCGAGAGGATCGGGAAGCTCTTGACGAAGCGCCGCGAGAACACGCGATAGCCCGACAGGATGTCGCTGAAGGTGCGCCCGAAGATGCGCGCGAGGATACCCGTCAGCATCGCGTTGCCGAAGCGATGCCCGCGGCGATACGCCGCCTCCACCTCGCTCGCGCGCGCGCCCACCACCATGTCGAGCCGCTCGTCGAGCAGGCGCGCGATCATCCCGGGCACCGCGGCGGCGTCGTAGGTCGCGTCGCCGTCGGCCATCACGTAGATGTCCGCCTCGACATCGGCGAACATGCGGCGCACGACGCGCCCCTTGCCCTGTAGCGGCTCGTGCCGCACGATCGCGCCGGCGGCTGCG
>CAXUGZ010000196.1:0-3542 GCA_964250685.1 uncultured Sphingomonadaceae bacterium | reverse complement strand
ACGCGCTTCGGCGGCTGGCTGCTCAACACCGCCGACAATGTCTTCGGGCCGGTCGGCGATTTCGATGGCGACGGGCACGCCGAGATCATGGTCCAGAGCCCGTGGGGCATCGGCCTGCTCAAGCTCGCCGGCAACACCTTCACCGTCCCGATGATGCAGCCCAACGGCACGCGCTTCGGCGGCTGGCTGCTCAACACCGGCGACAACCGGCTCGGCACCGGCGCCGACTATGACGGCGATCACCGCACCGAGGTTCTGGTGACGAGCCCGTGGGGGATCGGCATTCTCGAGCAGGCGGGCGGCACGATGGCGGCGCCGTCGATGCAGCCGAACGGCACCCGCTTCGGCGGCTGGCTGCTCAACACGATCGACAACGACGTCGGGCACGGCGTCTAGGCCGCCGCTCATCATGCCCGATCCGAACGGGTGATCTGTCCGCAGGGGGGATATGGCCAGCGATCGCGATTGGATGGATTACGTCAGCACGCTGCTGCTGCCGGCGGTCCTCGCGATCGGCGGTATCGCTTATACCGCGCACAAGGACAGGCTCGACGAACAGCGCGAGCAGGCCGAGCGCGTGGAAGACGAAGCGCGCCTCGCGCTCGATCGCGATTCGGGCTATGTCCGGCTGCTCGCCAGCACGAACGACAAGGAGCGCGACCTCGGCATCAAGATCATCGATGCGCTCAGCAAGGAACACAAATTCTCGGTCGATCTCGTGCCCGTCGTCGCTGCGGTGGCGGGCGGTCGGCCGAGCGATCCGGCGACGCAGACCGCGGTGCGCATTCTGCAGGCGAACCCGGACAAGGTCTCCACCGCGCAGCTCGCGCCCGCGAGCAATGGCCGGACGCAGGTCTATATCCAGATCGCCAAGGAGGAGCAGCGCGCCGAGGCGCAGGCGCTCGCGGCGGAACTGCGGCGGGACGGCTTCGCAACGCCGGGAATCGAGCTGGTATCGGCCCCCACCGTCAACACCTATGTCCGCTTCTTCGCGCGCAAGAACGCACGCGTCGCGGACCAGGTCGACGCCGCAATGCATAAGCTCGGCTTCGCCTCGGCGGTGCAGGACTTCACCGCCAGCTCGACCACGACGCTGTCGCAGATCGAGGTCTGGATCGGAAGCCGACAGGCGCCCATCCCCGCTCCTTCCTGAGCCTACAGCTATCGACGCGCCGCGCCGTCGGTTCGAAGCACCTTGACCCGCATATAAAGATATCCGTATATGCGCAAATGGCTTCGACCCTCGTCATCTTCGCCGCGCTCGCCGATGCGACCCGGCTGCGCATCGTCGCATTGCTGCGGCGGATGGAGCTGTCGGTCGGCGAGCTGGCGCAGGTGCTCGGGCAGAGCCAGCCGCGCGTGTCGCGCCATGTGAAGATCCTCGCCGATGCGGGGCTGTGCGAGCGGCGTCGCGAGGGGAGCTGGGTGTTCCTGCGGCTCGGGCCCGCGATCGCGGGGGGTCCGCTGCTCGCCGCGATCGACGGGCTCGACGATGCCCCGGCCGCGCGGCGCGAGGCGGCCGACGTCGCCCGGCTCGACGCCGTGCGCGCCGATCGCACCGCGGCGGCGGAGGACTATTTCAACGCGCATGCCGCGCAATGGGACGCGATCGGCTCGCTGCACGTGCCCGACGCCGAGGTCGCCGTCGCGATCGAGCGCGCGCTGGCGAGCGCGCCGGTCGGCCGGCTGGTCGATATCGGCACCGGCACGGGGCGGATGATCGAGCTGCTGGCCCCGCGCGCGCAGAGCGCGATCGGGATCGACCGCAGTCCCGAGATGCTGCGCTTCGCGCGCGCGCGCATCGCCGCCGCCGGCGTCGATACGGCGCAGCTGCGGCAGGGCGACATGTATGCGCTGCCGCTCGACGATGGCAGCGCCGACACGGTGGTGCTCCATCAGGTGCTGCATTACGCGCAGGCACCGGGCGCCGTCCTGGCCGAGGCGGCGCGCCTGCTGCGCCCCGACGGACGGCTGCTGGTGGTCGACGTCGCGCCGCACGACCGCGAGTCGCTGCGCGAGGTCCAGGGCCATGTGCGGCTGGGGTTCGACGACGATCAGATCGCCGGCTGGTTCGCCGCCGCCGATCTCGCTCTCCTCGCGATCGACGAGCTCGCGGGGGGCGAGCTGACCGTCAAGCTCTGGCTGGCGCGGCGCCTGGCCGATCACACGCGACTGAAGGCGGTGGCATGACCTTCCTCTCCCCCTCCCATGCGCGCGCGCTCGCCGATCTGCCCGGCGACATCGCGGCCTCGTTCGAGCTGTTCCCGGCGAAGAGCGACACCGCCGAGGCGGCGTTGCTCGATGCCGCGCGCGAGCTCGCGCCGCTCGGCCCGCGCTTCTTCTCGGTCACCTACGGCGCGGGCGGCTCGACGCGCGAGCGCAGCCTCGGCACGGTAGCAGCCGTGATCCGGGAGACCGGGGTTCCGACCGCCGCGCACCTGACGTGCGTCGGCGCGAGCCGCGGCGAGGTCGACGACATCGCGCGCGCCTTCTGGGAGGTCGGCGCGCGCCACATCGTCGCGCTGCGCGGCGACGGCGGGAAGCCGGGCGAACCGTTCGTGCCGCATCCGCAGGGCTATCGCTCGGCCGCCGAGCTCGTCGCCGGGCTGCGCGCGATCGCACCGTTCGAGATTTCGGTCGCGGCCTATCCGGAATGCCATCCGGACGCGGCGAGCGCCGAGGCGGACCTCGACAATCTCAAGCGCAAGCTCGACGCCGGGGCGACGCGCGCATTGACCCAGTTCTTCTTCTCGCCCGATCTCTATTTCCGCTTCCGCGATCGCGCGGCGGCGGCGGGCATTACCGCCGATATCGTGCCGGGCATCCTGCCGGTGATCACGTTCGCGCAGACGCAGCGCTTCGCCGCCGCGTGCGGGGCGTCGATCCCCGCTTGGTTCGCGCGCATGTTCGATGGGCTGGAGGAGCAGCCCGGCGCGCGCGCGCTCGTCGCCGCCGCGGTCGCCGCCGAACTGTGCGGGCAGCTTTATGCCGGCGGCGTGCGCCAGTTCCATTTCTACACGCTCAACCGCGCCGATCTCACCCCCGCTTTGTGCCGCCTGCTCGGGGTCGACCCGCAGGCGGCGGCGCGGCTGGAGCGCGCGGCATGATCGCGTCGGCCGCCGCGGCGCTGCGGCGCGAGGCCGCGACGCGCATCCTGGTGTCCGACGGCGCGTTCGGCACGATGATCCAGCGCTACGGGCTCACGGAGGCCGACTATCGCGGGCCGCTGACGCTGCCGTTCGACCAGCAGGGCAATAACGACATGCTCGCGGTGACGCGCCCCGACATCGTCGACGCGATCACGCGCGGCTATCTCGCGGCGGGATCGGACGTCGTCTCCACCAACACGTTCAACGCCAATCGCATCAGCCAAGCGGATTACGGCGCCGAGGACATGGTGCGCGAGATCAACCTCGCCGCGGTCGGCATCGCGCGCCGCGCCGCCGACGACTTCGCCGCGCGCGACGGCCGGCCGCGCTTCGTCGCGGGCGCGATCGGGCCGACCAACAAGACGCTGTCGCTCTCGCCCGACGTCAACGATC